>NZ_CP117969.2:1155000-1455000 GCF_028743515.2 Imtechella halotolerans
TGCCTTCCGTGTTACGATATCGGTAGGCTTTATGTCTTTCTCAAGAAGTAATCGAAGCGCCTCACCCGCTTTCACGCACTCTTGTTCTTTTAAGTTTCCATCACTTACCGCAGGATTAGAAGAATTAAATGGTAAAGACATACCAAGTGCCTCTATAGCCGATGCCATGGTGTTGGCAGTATACATTCCCCCACAAGCACCTGCTCCAGGACAAGCTTTATGGATAACTTCTTTATATTCTGATTCATCAATGGTACCTGCCACCTTTTGTCCCCAAGCTTCAAAAGCCGAAATAATATCTAATTTCTTTCCATTATGACATCCAGAGGCAATAGTCCCGCCATATACTAAAATTGAAGGTCTATTAAGGCGAAGCATAGCCATTAAAGCACCGGGCATATTCTTATCACATCCTACGACTGTAATCAACCCATCATAACTCATTGCTTCCACCACAGTCTCTACAGAATCTGCGATTATATCCCTTGAAGGTAATGAAAAGCGCATCCCTGGGGTACCATTAGAAATACCATCACTAACTCCGATAGTATTAAAAATAAGCCCCACTAGATCTGCATTCTCGGTACCCTTTTTTACATGTTTTGCCAATTCATTCAGGTGCATATTACACGGATTTCCTTCGTATCCTGTACTAGCAATACCTATTAATGGCTTTTGTAAATCTTCATCCGTGAGCCCTATCGCATGTAACATAGCCTGTGCCGCTGGTTGGGTGTCGTCTTGTGTTACTACCTGGCTAAATTTATTTAACTTCATACTTTTTGTTAAATGTTTGTCATTCATATATCAATTGTCAAAATTATTTTATCGATTTGTCATTATTCCGACATTTTTAATTTCAATTGTAAATTCAAATTCCCTCATAACATCATAAAAATCTGATTATCAATTATTTTTACTTTAATTTATATTATACTCAACTCATTTCTTTTGTGATAATAAACGACAAAGGCCTGTATCATTTACGTTGATACAGGCCTTTGCTTATAGACAATAGTAGCATGCATCAACACCGGAGTGAGATGATAATGACAATGCTAATAATGACAATTATAGAGTACATAGTATAAAAAATAAAAGGCCTTCAGAAAATACTTCGGAAGGCCTTACTTTATAGTTTAATTTAAACAATACCTTCCTAGCCGCGTGAAATAATCACTACGCTGCTAATGACAATATTGTTTACATTTGTGTTCATACGATGATGCAAACATAGAAAGCTTCATTGAAAATGACAAACAATTCTATGAAAAAAAATATTGAATCTTTAGTTTTATCACAAAAGCAGTTTTTTTTAACACAAAAAACAAAAGAAACTTCCTACAGAAAAGAACTTCTTAAATTGCTGTACAGTGAAATAAAAAAAAATGAAACGGCTATTTGTAAGGCATTACAAGAGGATTTTAAAAAGCATGAATTTGAAACATTACTTTATGAAATACAGCTTGTTTTAAGCGATCTTCGTTTACTTATTTCTAAGCTAGAAAAGTGGTCAAAACCAAAAAGAAAAACAGCTGCTCTGGTGAATTATCCCTCTAGGGATTATATTATACCTGAACCTTATGGAACCGTATTAATTATTTCGCCTTGGAATTATCCGTTTCAATTGGCAATGAGTCCACTAATTGCTGCAGTGGCTGCAGGAAATACAGTAGTTCTAAAACCTTCTGAGTTAACCCCAAATACCTCTTCAATTATTCAACGTATAATTAATAGTGTTTTCAAGCCTACACATGTAATAGTCATAGAAGGTGATGCCGAAGTTGCTCAAGAATTGCTTTCCCAGGTTTGGGATTATATCTTTTTTACTGGTAGTCCACAAGTTGGCAAATTAGTGTATAAGGCTGCAGCTTCTAATCTTACGCCAGTAACCTTAGAACTTGGTGGCAAAAATCCTTGCATTGTAGATCAAACCGCCGAACTAAAAGTAGCTGCCAAAAGAATTGTATGGGGGAAATTTGTCAATGCTGGTCAAACCTGTATTGCCCCTGATTATTTACTAGTTGACAATACAATAGCTACATCCTTTATAGAATTACTAAAACATGAAATAACTGAAGCGTATGGATCTAATGGAACATTCTCAAATGATATGCCTGCCATTATCAGTCAAAAGCATTTTGAGCGATTAACAAGTTATTTAAAACAAGGATCAATCATTCATGGTGGAAAAACACTACCTGAACAGTTACGAATTGAACCCACACTTGTTTTTGCAGATATGGAGGATGCTATCATGCAAGGAGAAATCTTTGGTCCAATCCTGCCCATCATACTTTACAAAAAAAGGGATGAGATTGATTCTATTCTAGGTCGTTATGGAAAACCACTGGCTTGGTATCATTTTACATCGGATTTTAAATGGAATAAAGAGTTAATAGGTAAATTTAGTTTTGGTGGTGGTGTAATAAATGATGTGATGATTCATTTCGGAAACAAACGGTTACCTTTTGGAGGTGTAGGGAATAGTGGGATTGGTGCTTACCATGGCAAATTGAGTTTCGATACCTTCACCCATTATAAACCTATAGTCAGAAGGGCTACCTGGATTGATATCCCTCTAAAATATGCGCCATATGTGGGCAAAACAAAATGGATACCTTGGATAGAAAAGTTACTTTAGTTAAAATGATTTGGCTCATTACTATAGAATCCATTACTTTTGAATAAATTTTATATACCCTTTTTTCATGGAAGAAACTCCCCAGTCTTATGACCCTAAAAACAGCTATACCGCTAGCTTAACTGACATATTAGAATATGCCTTTGGAATCTATAAGAAGACTTTTGGAATTATAACATTGGTTATGCTGATGGTGTCAATTCTTGGGGTACTTTTCTATTTCCTATTATTTCCTGTAATATTTGGAATCTCATTAAATGATTTTTTTTCCTTAGCAGGATCTAATCCTGAAAGTATGGAGCTGATGCTAAACAACAATAAAACATTTATTAATAGTTTACTGGTAGGCCTCCTTTTTGCCACTTTACTTGCTCCTATTCAAGCAGGGATAATGTCTATTTGTCAAAAGGCAGGGAGAGGTGAAATTTTTGGAATGGGTGAGGTATTTTCCTTTTATGGTTCGAAGTATTTTGGAAAGATTGTTTCTGTAACCTTACTCATTTCATTAGTTTCTGGACTTATTAGCTGGTTACTTCAAATGACTGGTTTAAACTTTTTGAACTTCTTCTTTTCGGCATTCATTAACCTATTCACCGTACTGAGTATACCCCTAATTATATTTAAAGAACAGAATGTAAATGAATCCATCACAAATAGCATAATAGCAGTCCGTCAACGATTTTTAATTACACTTGGATCTGTATTAATAGGCACCATTTGTGCATTTATTGGAATTTTTCTTTGTGGAATTGGTATTTTATTTACGATTCCTTTTTTGTATGCCGTATATTACAGTGTATACCATCATATTATAGACCTTGAAAAGCAATAGTTATACCTCGTATATATCATTTTTAATGGCATAAATTGCTAAACCAATACGATTTTTCACGTTAAGCTTGTTAAACAGTGTTTCACGGTAACCTTCAATTGTTTTAGGGCTCAAGTTCATTGAATCTGCTATTTCTTTATAGGTCATTTCTGTACATAGAAGTTTCAAGAATTGACGTTCACGATCTGTAATATGATCAGGATTATCTTTATGAGCTTTCTCGGCATCCATGGCCGATGAAACTATTTCACTATGATAAAATCCTGTGTCAACAACAGACTGTAGAGCCTTTAGCAACTCCTTTGGATGGATGTCTTTTAATAAATAGCCTCCAGCTCCATGTCTAAGCATTTGCATTACTACCTCTTCGTTGTCCTCCATTGAGAGTGCTAAAACAGGAGTCGCAGGCTGGTGTTGTTGTAACCAGGCCATAGTTTTAATCCCATCCATTATAGGCATATTAATATCCAATAAAATAATATCAGGAAGCCCTTGTGATGCCAATTTATCTATTAGTTCCTCTCCATGGGATGCATAATAAGCTACCTCAAAATCAGGGAAGGAATTTATCAAAGTTCCTAATGATTGGGCAAATAATAAATGATCATCAACGATAGCAATAGTATGCTTTTTCATAATGTTTGGGTGGGTGGGTTATTTATATAGGATACTCGATAACAATGCGTGTTCCCTGGCCTAAATTAGAGAAAAAATTAATATCTGCACCTATAAGTTTAGCACGATTTTTCATGTTAAGTAGTCCAATACCTTCTGCCTTATGAGTAAGGTCAAAACCTACTCCATTATCCCTTGCTTCAATAAGCAGCTTTTTCTCCAAAAATTGTAACCTAACTTCGAGTTGGGATGCCTTGGCATGTTTAGTAACATTAGAGAAAAACTCTTGAAGAATTCTAAAAAGAATCAATGAATCATTTCCTTGAATAGTAATCTCCTCTCCTTCTATACGTAATGTTGCCTCTAAAAACCGTAATCTGTTAAATCGTTCTAACTCTAAATTTAAAGATGATACCAACCCTAGACTCTGCAAAGCGTCACTATTCAGGGTTTTTGACAATGTTCTAACATCTTGCAGACTTTTCCCAATCAGCTCACTCAATTCTTCCAATTTTGGTATTGTATTTTCATCTGCAGTTAAAGAAATCATGTTAGTATGCATTCTTGCCACAGAAAGTAATTGTCCAACATTATCATGAAGTTCCCAACTAATATTTTTTAGTGTTTGTTCTTGAATCTCTGTTTGAGTTTGGGCTAATATTATTTCAAACTGCTTTCTTTCTTCTGCCTGTTTCACTAGTAAGGATGTTTTTCTCCTTTGGTATACTACAAAAAAGTAAACCAAAAATCCTACCATTAATACAATTACTACGGTAACATAAATAATAAGAGTGGAAAGTTCCTTTGTTGCCTCCATAAATTATTCTGAATTAATACTTCCTTTTTTTAGCATACTAAAACCTATTATAAATGAACTATAATAGACCACACACGAAAATACAAGTATAGAAGTAAAGGTTAAGGCATCTATACCTAATTGTTTATGGAATATAAAAATTGGAATCAGTGTAAGGTAATAAAAAACGATCCCAAAAGAAAGCCAAAAAGGAAGTTCACGATAAAAGTAAATGATATTATAACTCTGAAGTACAGAATGAAAATACATAAACCCTAAAATTAGCATCGAAAACACACCTACATACATATACGTGTGTAATTGAGCTCCAGGACTCATTAATTGTTCTATATTATATAAAGAATATACCAATGCTCCGGTATAAATAAAAATCAAACCTTGAATAATCCACCTGTAGGCTTGCTTTCTTAATAGTTTGTAGTAATAATAAAAGTATAAGTAAAAAGAAACTATTGTATATAAAACTGAAGGCCACCACGCACCTCCCTTCATGTATTTTTCAGGAACAAGATCTAGCAAGAATTTCCTTAACTCAAAAGATTCCGGATAGTAGTATCTAAGGATATTATATATAGAATAAAAAAGATGAATGAGTTCTATGACCACTATAAACCATAAAAAATAAAGAAAGATACGGGCCGGAGTCATCTTATAATACCTGTAGTGATAGCTGGCTACGCATGCCGTAACCAAAGCCATCACCAATATAGATCTTTTAAGAATGTACGCTAAACTTGGTTCAAACATTACTATTCAATCTGAGGATAAGTTGAAATAGGTGGCTCTCCATCACTTCCATATTCTAAAGGGTCTATCTCAGGGATATCACCTGGGAATTTTTCCTGTAGTAAAAAAGCACCCTGTTGAACACTTCTATTTCCAGTAGGTGAAATAAAAAATGCCATCTGATTTCTTTTTTTTCCATAAATTTCTTCATCTGGGAACACCCCAACGTAAATACGAAATCCATTTAAGTCAATACCTAAAGAATCAGCCTGACGCTTACTTTCATTAATATAACTCTGAAGCTCATCCAAGGAATACCAACTCGACACTGAAAGTCTGTACGGTGGTTTTTCCTTAATTGTATCCTGCTCAGCACTAAGCATCAACAATTTAGAAGTTTCATTAACAAATTTTTTACTCATTTTTTCCGCTAAAGCAGGCTTAATTTTTTTGGCACTTAAGTCTAAGGATACTTCCTCTGGTTTAGGTTGGCAAGAAAAAACGCTCAGCAGTATAAAAACTACTAGGCCTTTATAGAAAGGAAATTTCATAATAATTTAGTTTGAATGGTTAACTATACCGAAGATAAAAAAAATTAACATTAATAAACTCGCAAAAAAATGTTCTTTTTAAATCAACCATTTCCTCACATCTCTAAAAAACCAAAACTTCATGAAATGAATTTAATATATCACTGGCAAACTATTGAACAATTTTAAGGAATACTAAATTTTCCGTTTTGCACACAAATCTTGCATAAAAAAAGGCTATCTTCTTAGGATAGCCTTGCTTCTTTAACCAAGTATTATACACTAGTGGCTAGGTAGAATAGTAAACTCTATACTAGAAGAATTATACACTCGATGCGTTTGCTTTTGAAAATCCTTTTCATTGGCATAAAAAATATTATCCACATAGGTCTGAGGATTCCGATCAATCAGTGGAAACCAAGTACTTTGAATTTGCACTTGTATTTTATGTCCTTTTTTAAAAGTATGATGTACATCTTGTAATTTAATATCCACTCCTGTTACTTCATTTGGAACAAATGGTTCAGGCATAGAAAAGCTATTTCTAAACCGCCCGCGCATCACTTCACTTCTCACCATCATATGGTAATTACTCATTTTGAGATGATTTTGTGTTTCAGGAGTATCAGGGGTATTAGCGGGAAAAACATCAATTACTTTCACAATCCAATCTGCATCCGTCCCTGTAGTCGATACTTTCAGTCTAGCCATAATTTCACCAGCTAAAGTTACATCGTTTTCCAACACCTCTGTTTCAAAGACTAACACATCTGGGCGACGTGCCGCAAATCTTTGATCATCTGTCATATATTTTCTTGGGGTAAATACCGTTTTAATATCCTCTGTATAAGGTACAGGCTTGCTAGGATCAGACACAAATTCCTCATATCGCCAATCCATAGTAGCGATTTCCGCTAAAGAACCATTATGAAGACGATACGTCTTCTTTTGCGCATTTAAAGGCGGCCAATTTTCAAATGTACTCCACGCATTCTTACCTGTGTCATACATATAGGCTTCAGGAAGATTAGTGGTTCCATCGGCACTTCCTTTTAGAAAATGTGTAAAAAATGTGGTCTCTATTTCCTCCTGATAAAACGCAGAAATATTATCCCCAAAATACACATTACCAATAGCTTGACGCTCTTTATTACGTGCCCAATCTCCATGACTCCATGGCCCCATTACAATGGTATTATAGTTCGTACTATTCTTCTCTATATTCTTATATGTTTCTAAGGGGCCGTACAAATCTTCTGCATCAAACCAACCTCCGACAACCATAACGGCAGGTTTAATATTCTTAAGGTGCTGAATTATTCCTCTAGATTTCCAAAACTCATCATAGTTCGGATGATTTTTTAGCTGTTGCCAAAATACATTGTCTTCTTTATAATATGCATCAAGGTTCGATAAAGGGCCTGCATCAAGGAAAAATTGATATTGATCTTGAGTACCTAAATCAGGAAGAGTATACCATGATTTAGTCGTTGGTTCTGATTTTTCATGCCCAAACAGCGCAGTAGCTCTCCAATAACTTAGCATATAGGCGCCATTGTGATGAAAATCATCAAAAAAGAAATCACCAATTGGTGCTTGTGGCGATACTGCTTTAAGTGCCGGATGAGAATCAAGTAAGGAGTATGTCGAATAAAATCCAGGATAGGAAATCCCCCATACTCCTACTTTTCCATTATTATTCTTTACTTTTTTAACCAACCAATCTATCGTATCATAGGTATCAGAGGCCTCATCAATTTGCTTTTTCTTTTTCCCAGGAATATACGCTCTCATATTGTCATATACCCCTTCACTATTCCATCGGCCTCGAACATCCTGATAAACAAAAATGTATCCCTGTTCCATAAGGGTACGATTAGGCCCTATACTAGCTCTAAAAGCATCCGGTCCATAGGGAGCACAGCTATAAGGAGTCCTAGACATTAATATAGGATACTTCTTAGAAGTATCTTTGGGACTATAAATGGTTGTGTGTAACTTAACACCATCCCTCATCGGAATTACAATCTCCTGTTTGGTGTAATAGTCCTGAACTTTGTATTCTTGTGCAGTTCCTATAAATAAATAGAAACCTAACACTAAGGTCATTATATACTTTTTCATTTGTGGTGGTTATAAAATAATTTAGCTAGATAAAAATATTGTTTCTTCTATAAAAACCCTATTTCTTAACATTTAATTAAGGTTATTAGTAAAATATATTGGTCTTAAAGTAAAATTTATTTTACTTTTTAATAATTTTACTTTACATTTGAATACTATTTTCTAAAACATCGATCATATGAAAACTCGTTATTTATTTCCACACAGTTGTAAAAAATGGGGTTGGATTCTATTCTTTATAGGATTAAGCCTTGGGGTTTTTGCGAGAATTAACAATTTTGAAACAGATCAATACCTAGTTACCAAGGTATGGGCATTAATAAACGATTCCTTACTATCTAAAACTTATTTTCAATGGATTGAAAATGGTCTTTTAGATGAGATCATTATCGCCCTTATTGGTATTGGAGGTATCCTCATTGGGTTTTCAAAAATTAAAGAAGAAGACGAATACTCATTTCAATTACGAACAGAATCTCTAATATGGTCCTTTTACATAAATTTTGCACTGCTATTAATCAGCACATTTCTTATTTATGGAATTGCCTACTTTGAAATTATGATCTATCAATTATTTTCTATGCTCATATTCTTTATAGCACGCTTTCACTATGTATTGTATATTGCTAATAAATCAATCAAATATGAAGAATAGTCTTAAGGTACAACGCGCCATTAAAAATATTACACAAGCTGATTTGGCTGAAGCAATAGGTGTTAGTAGGCAAACTATTAATGCAATGGAAAAGGGAAAATATGTCCCCTCTACAGTCTTAGCCCTTAAGCTTGCGCAATATTTTAATCAACCAGTAGAAGCCATTTTTCAATTAAACGATAACGATTAAAAAAAGCTGCCATTTGGCAGCTTTTTCTATTTAAGAGCTTTGTATGCTTTTATTCCTTCTTCAAGCCAATTTTTATAAGTCTCAATATCTGTATACTGTTGTGGTGCACTTAAAATCTCTAATTCCGGAGATAGTAATACATAATAAGGCTGTGAAGCTGTATGAAAATTAACCGCTTGAAAAGTTGCCCATTTCTCTCCTATTGTTTTTATCTTTTTCACCCTTCCACTATCATATTGAAAATCAAATTGTGACACCTCAGGTAATTCTTTACGATCGTCTATATATAAAGATATTAAAACATACTCATCATTAATAAGCTGAAAAACTTCTGAATCACTCCAAACATGTTCTTCCATTTTACGGCAGTTAACACAGGCCCATCCGGTAAAATCTAGCATTATAGGTTTATTTTGAAGTTTTGCATAGGCCAAACCAGTTTCAAAGTCCTTAAAACAATTCAATCCTAATGGACAATCACTTTTTTGTTCTGCAACCGTATAAAAAGCTGGTGGAGGGAAACCACTGAGCAATTTTAACTGGTTTTGTCCAAAAAGTCCCAATATCAAATACACTGAGAACAGCGTACTAATAATCCCAATACTTACACGGATTTTAGAAAGTTTTGCCTTCAGATTATCATGTGGAAATCGAATAATTCCGAAAAGATATAAGCTCATTAATATAAAAATCAGCACCCAAATTCCAATAAAGATTTCTCTTTTAAGGATTCCCCAATGCGCCACTAAATCAGCATTTGAAAGGAACTTAAATGCTAAAGCTAATTCTAAAAATCCTAGTACTACTTTGGTGGTTGTCATCCACCCTCCGGACTTTGGAAGTGAATTCAACCAATTAGGAAATAAAGCGAATAACGCAAATGGTAATGCAAGTGCTACACCAAAGCCAGCCATACCGGCCGTGAGTTGCATTGCCCCACCTTCTGCCGTTAGCGACCCTGCCAATAATGACCCTAAAATAGGACCAGTACAAGAAAAAGAAACTAAAGCTAGGGTAACAGCCATAAAGAAGATGCCAACTATTCCACCGATATTAGAAGCATTATCCATCTTATTACTCCATGAGGAAGGTAAGGTAAGTTCATAATACCCGAAGAAGGAAAATGCAAAGAATAAGAAAATTATAAAAAAGGCTACGTTTAACCATATATTGGTTGAAATTGTATTCAATATTTCAGGGTCTATACTATCCAAAAAGTGAAAAGGAATACTTAACAGAACATAAATAAGAAGTATAAAAAACCCGTACAATATGGCATTTGCAATCCCTTTTCCTTTGCTTTTATTCTGTTTGGTAAAAAACGAAACAGTTAGTGGTATCATTGGAAATACGCAAGGAGTCAACAATGCCAAAAGTCCACCTAAAAATCCTAAAATAAAAATTCCCCATAACCCTGTATTACTTTGAGAAGCAGTAGCACTTTCTTGTAATAATTCTACATTCTTAAGGGGTAATTTCAACTGAGATGAAAGTTCTTTACTTCGCTCATCTATTTCTTCATAGACTAGGGAAGCCTCACTACCATCCAATGAAAAAACAAAGTCTTCATCAAGATTAATACAAACATCGATACATGCCTGATAAAAGATATTTCCTCGTATCTTTTTTATTTCTGGATTTAAAAGTCGAATGTGTTGTGTAATAAGGGCTTCATTTTTAAAAAAAGTCTCATCAACCTCAAAAATCTCACTGTATTGCGTATATGTTTTTCCCTCCTGGGCAGCACCTAATAGTTCAAAATCCACCCCTACACCTTCAAAAGTAAGCTCAGTAGGCAATGCTCCTCCCTCTGGAGTGAATTGCGAATACACATGCCATTCAGGGTCTATAGTTCCTTTTAATATAAGCTTATATTCAGCATCTGAAAGTTGTTCTACTTCATACTTCCACTTAACAGGTTGCTGGTTACCCATCTGGGAAAAACTAAAAAAAGAAGATAATACTACTAGAAAAAAAAGTGAAATTCTCATCACCAGAAGTCGTTTTTGGTTTATTTGATTATTTAAATCAAGACAAACTTTGTGCTTTAATCATGCAAACTGATGAAGATGTTGTGGACGCCAAAAATCTTCGATCGGCACGCAATCCGATAACCCAAACAATGTCTTTACCAGAACACAAAAGCCATTGTTGTTCTTTTTCAAATAGAGTTCGCTTCTCATCTTTAAAAAACTTACTTAACTTTTTTTTACCTTGCATTCCAGTTGGGTAAAAATAATCTCCTTTTTCCCATTTACGAATTAGAAGTGGGAACTTTAACGTTTCTTTATCAAGATAGATACAATTTGATGAGGTTTCACCCTTCCCCATCACTGTTTCCATCGTAAGCGCCCAATTAGTTAAGGTAATTGCATCTATTCCATTATCCCACAATACTTGAGACACCTCACTGAAATCTCTTGATTTTAATATGAGCTTCTCCCGATCTTTTAACAAACGAAATGCATCTGAAAACAACTGTTTTCCACTCATGGATGACAATAAATCTAGTACTGATGGGGCGGAAAATCCATAAGGATGGAATAATTCATGTACATACAATTCGAAAGGATGTAGTTTCCTTAATTCAGGTATAGAAATAGTAATTACATTTCCATCCTTTTCAAAAAGTTCTTCTTTACTTTTTTCAATAACTGAAGCAACTAATGAGGCATTTTGTCTTAAATAGGTCTGAGTTCTTAAAAAATTGTGCAAAAACTCAGGATGCATCATTTTTAGATTTGGAACAATAGTATGACGAATTCTATTGCGCAAATAATTAATGGTTGCATTACTACTATCTTCTCTCCATTCTAGCTTATTTTCTTCTGCATAAGATTTTAACTCAAGTCTGGAAAATGGCAATAAAGGTCTTACTATAGCTCCATTCTTTTCTGGAATACCAGTGAGTCCGTCAAGCCCTGTTCCCCTAGATAAATTGATTAAAAACGTTTCTAGTGCATCATCTGCATGATGCGCTGTAAGTACAGCACTATAAGAATGTTCTTGAACTAAAGAAGAAAACCATTTATATCGCAATTCTCTAGCTGCCAACTGAGTGTTTAGCTTATGACTAGTGGCGTATTGTTTTGTGTCGAATTTTTTTACATGAATAGGGATATGATGCCTTTGAGCCCATTGTACCACAAATTGCTCATCTGCATCACTTTCATTAGCTCTTAATTTAAAATTACAATGTGCTATGGCAAAAGTATAACCAGCTTCTTTAAATAAATTAGCCAACACCATACTATCAAGACCACCACTCACAGCAATTAATACTAATTGATGAGAAACTTCTGGAAAATGTTGATCTAAATGCTGTTTGAATTTTGTAAACATAACTGTAAAGATACCTTTTTTACACTAGCACTGTTCGCATGGCTTTAGCCTTAAGTAAACATTCCTCATACTCTTTTTCAGGAACAGAACGAGCCGTTATGGCGCTCCCTACTGAAAACGACACAAATTGTTTTTCTGCATTATACAAGATACTGCGAATAACTACATTAAAATCAAAATCTCCATTGGGGGCAAAATATCCTATGGCACCACTATACAATCCTCTTTTAGTAGATTCTAGCTTTTCAATAAGTTGCATGGCGGCAATTTTAGGTGCTCCGGTCATACTCCCCATGGGGAAAACGGATTTAATCAAATCAACACTATCTATTTCTAGGGCAACAGACGCTGTGATTGTTGAAATCATTTGATGTACTTGTTCAAAAGTATAGATTTTGCATAGTTCTTCAACAATAACACTCCCTTTTGACGCGTAATGAGAAAGATCATTGCGAACCAAATCTACAATCATAATATTTTCAGAACGTTCCTTTTCATCAGTACGTAAGGCTTCTTTTAAGCCTTCATCTTCTTCCATATTTTCAGCTCTACGAGCCGTACCTTTAATAGGCTGGGACACCACATGAGTCCCATTACGTTTTAAAAACCGTTCAGGAGAGGCTGACAAAGCAAATTTATTTTCTAACTTCAGAAAACTCGCAAACGGAGGTCTAGAAATATCGTTTAATTTATGATACGTATTAATAGGATCAATAGTTGCCTCAGTCGCATAGAATTCTTGGCAAAAATTAGCTTCATAGACATCACCTCTGTAGATATGACTTTTTAAAGCTGCTATTTGTTGTAAATAGGTATCCTCATCCATGCGTTTTTTAATTGTCAAAGGTGGATGAGATTTAATTTCCATCCCAACTAAAGAGTTAATAGCACTAAAATCGTCATAAATTTCATCATCTACCATAGGTAAATATGAGAAAGTAACTTTATTTTCCTTAATAAGAATCAACTTCTGAGGTTGAAAAAAATAAAGATCTGGAAATTCCACATCATCAATATTGGAAGATGTAAGGGATTCAGTATCATTCTTTAAATCATATGAAAGATACCCAAACAACCAATCTTTGGTGTGGTTCCTATATTCTTTTAAGGCATCAAATGCATGAAAATAATCTGTTTTTAAAGCAGTAAGCGCGCCAACTGCCAATACTGCTTCATAACTGCTGTACGAATGTTGGTATTCATTAGAATCTAGCCATACCACTTCTTCAAAGGACTGAGCCCATTGTAAAAGTTGATGCTTAAAAACATGAGTATTACTTATTGTAAAACACGCCTGAGTGCGCTGCATAAAATATATGGTATTTTAGAATGTTACAAATGTAACAAAGTACCACAAAACCATCCTTTTTATTTGTGATTTTATTTGTAATATTGCATGGTAAAGTTAATTACTACGGTAACTTATTCTACAATGAAAAACGCGAGTAACATATACACTACTATCGGCTTAAGGCTTCCAACTGCCTTGAGGACGATTTTTGTTGTTCGCCCTAACCGTAGTCCACGTCGCCGCCCGTAAGGGTGTATGTTATTGTTGGAACCTAGGTGTGTCCGGTTCCCTTTCGGAAAAAATCGCTATTCTTTTATTTTTAATCCTAACCCAATTTTTATTTGTATGAAAATTGAGATTGCCAATAAGTCGCATTATCAATATGCGGCAGTTATTTGTGATACCATTGCTGAATCAGCCAAGATACGTGGTACCGGTATTGCAAAACGTACCCCTGAGTACATTATGACCAAAATGGATAATGGCAACGCAGTCATTGCTCTTGAAGGCGATACTTTTGCTGGATTTTGCTATATCGAAGTTTGGGGACATGAGAAGTTTGTAGCTAATTCAGGATTAATTGTTCATCCTGATTTTAGAAATCAAGGTTTAGCTAAAGAAATCAAAAAAGCTATTTTTAATTTGTCTCGCAGTAAATTTCCTAATGCTAAAATTTTTGGTATCACTACCGGCCTAGCCGTCATGAAAATCAATTACGATTTAGGATATGAACCAGTTACTTTTTCTGAATTGACAGATGACCCAGCTTTTTGGAATGGATGCCAAACATGTAAAAATTTTGATATTCTCACTCGTACTGAACGTAAGATGTGTCTCTGTACAGGGATGTTATACGATCCAGCTGAAAAAGAAAAGAACACACAACACAAACATGAATATAACGGAAAAGTGTTTCAACGATTAAAAAGCATCAAACAAGCAATTTTCCTAAAAAAAGAAAAGAAAAAATAAGCCAATGAAAAAGTTAGTTTTAGCCTATAGCGGAGGTCTAGATACCTCCTACTGCGCCAAGTATCTCTCTGCAGAAGAAGGATATGAAGTTCATGCCGTAAGTGTAAATACCGGTGGTTTTTCTGCGGAAGAAATTAAACAGATAGAATCAAAAGCACTTCAACTAGGAGTTACCAGTTACACCTCTATAGATGCTGTAGACATATTTTACCAAACAGTTGTAAAATACCTTATCTACGGAAATGTACTTAAAAATAATACCTATCCACTGTCGGTTAGTGCAGAACGTATTGTTCAAGCATTGGAAATTATTGCCTACGCCAAAAAAATGGGAGCCTCGTATATTGCCCATGGTAGTACAGGTGCGGGTAATGACCAAGTTCGATTTGATATGATTTTCCAAGTACTAGCCCCTGAAATCGAAATCATTACACCAATTCGAGATAAAAAACTGGCAAGACAAGAAGAAATTGACTATTTACAAGCCCAAGGAATTCATTTAGAATGGGCAAAAGCCAAATACTCCATTAATAAGGGACTTTGGGGAACCAGTGTTGGTGGTGAAGAAACTCTGACTTCGCACCTGACCTTACCGGAAGAAGCATGGCCAAGTCAGCTGGAGGAAACAACCCCTCAGCAAGTAAAACTAAGTTTCCATAAAGGAGAACTAATTGCTGTAAATGATGAAGAACTAACTTCAGTAGCTGCCATTGAGAAACTTCAGTCGATTGCCTCTAAGTATGCTATTGGAAGAGATATACATATTGGTGATACCATAATTGGCATCAAAGGAAGAGTTGGATTTGAAGCCGCTGCTCCTATAATTACTATTAAGGCTCACCACGCTCTTGAGAAGCACGTACTAACTAAGTGGCAACAACAACACAAGGATTACCTAGGTAACTGGTACGGAATGTTATTGCATGAAGGACAATACCTTGATGAAGTAATGCGAAACATTGAAGCCTTCTTAACAGATTCTCAGAAAAACGTAACAGGTGATGTTTGGGTAAGTTTACACCCTTATCGTTTTGCAATCGATGGCATTTCTTCACCTCATGATTTAATGAATGCTCATTTTGGAAGCTATGGTGAAATGAACAAAGGCTGGACAGCTGATGACGCCAAAGGATTTATCAAAATAGTATCAAATAGTACTAAAATCCATCAAGCGGTAAACACTAAAGATCATGATTAAAGTAGGAATTATAGGAGGATCAGGCTATACAGGAGGTGAGCTTATTCGTCTTCTTATACATCACCCACATACCGAAATTGATTTTGTGTATAGCACAACAAAAGCTGGTAAACCAATCACTGAAGCCCATGAAGACTTATTGGGTTTAACCGATTGCTGCTTTACAGATACTGTAAATACTGAAGTAAATGTACTTTTTCTTTGTTTGGGACATGGAAATTCAAAAGCATTTTTAGAACAATATGAATTTGCCTCTCATACACGTATAATTGACCTAAGTAATGATTTTCGTCTCACCTATGATGCTCAATTTCAGAACAAAACATTCGTGTACGGACTTCCTGAATTATATAAACAACAAATTAAAAATGCTCAATATATCGCTAACCCAGGTTGTTTTGCAACCGCTATCCAGCTAGCTTTATTACCCCTAGCAATGGCTGGATTGCTTAAAAATGATGTACATATCAATGCAATCACGGGTAGTACTGGTGCTGGTATTGGACTTTCGTCTACTTCTCATTTCAGTTGGCGTAATAACAATATTAGTTGGTATAAACCTTTTACTCATCAACATTTAGGTGAAATAGGTCAAAGTCTTAAAAGCCTTCAGAAACAAGAAGTCTCCATATATTTCATGCCTCAAAGAGGAGATTTTACAAGAGGAATTTATGCTACAGCATATACAAAATTTGAAGGAGATTTAGACCAGGCTACTGCGCTTTACCAATCGTTTTATGCAGAAGCTCCATTTACCCAGCTATCAGCTAAGGAGATTCATTTAAAGCAGGTAGTAAATACAAATCAATGTCATATACATCTTCACAAGCATGAGAACACACTACTTGTGACTAGTGCCATTGATAATTTATTAAAAGGAGCTAGCGGACAAGCGATACAAAACATGAATTTATTGTTTGGTTTGCCTGAAACTGAAGGATTACAATTAAAAGCTACCTTCTTTTAAGAACGATAAAGAGTATAGAACCCAACATAGTCCTTACCTCAGTTTTAGTGACTATGTTGGTTTTTAAAAATGGAGTAACTATTACATTAATTACATGAAAATAGCAATCATAGGAACAGGTAATTTAGGAGAAGCCATTGCACATGGCCTTCTTAAAAGTAATGCGGTGACAACTTTATACCTTACCAAGCGTAATCCTGCCGAAATTCAATCATTTGAATCCCATAAGGGGGTTACTGTAACTGCAGATAACAGCTTAGCTGTTCAGCAATCGGATATTGTTATATTTGCCGTACAACCAGGTCAACTAGAAGGCATTTTACATGAAATAAAAGAACTCCTAACCGATAAACATGTATTGATTTCTACGGTCACAGGCTTTTCTATTGCACGCATTGAAGCCGTGTTAGGTTCCGATCATTATATTCTGAGAAGTATGCCTAATACTGCCATATCTGTGGGTAAGTCGATGACATGCATTGCCAGTAACGAAAAGGGTAAAAAGCGCATTGAGCTCACCATGGCTATTTTTAATCGCATGGGAACATCCATAGCTATCCCAGAAGAACAAATGCAAGCAGCCACCGTAATTTGCGCTAGCGGAATAGCCTTCTGGATGCGACTCATACGAGCTACAACTCAGGCAGCCATTCAATTGGGCTTTGATGCACACCAAGCACAATATATGGCGATGCATACCTGTTCTGGCGCCTCTGATTTGCTTATTCATAACGGAAAACACCCGGAGGAAGAAATTGATAAGGTTACCACTCCAAAAGGATGCACTATTGAAGGTCTTAATGAAATGGAACATCAGGGATTGAGTTCCTCCTTAATCAAAGGTATGGTGGCTTCATTTGAAAAAATCAACCACATAGCTTAATAAAACAATTCACAATGAAATTATTTGACGTTTATCCATTATATCCTATAACTCCTGTAAAAGGACAAGATGTTTATGTATATGATGATGCCGGGACCCAGTACCTTGACCTATATGGAGGTCATGCAGTAATTTCCGTAGGACACTCCCATCCTCATTATGTAACAAAAGTTAGTGAGCAATTAAGTCAACTGGCTTTTTATTCCAATGCAATTCAAAACCCATTACAACAAGAATTAGCCAACAAACTAGGGGCCCTATCTGGTTGTGATGACTATCAACTATTTTTATGTAATTCGGGTGCAGAAGCCAATGAAAATGCATTGAAACTTGCGTCTTTTGTAACTGGAAAAACGGATGTGATTGCCTTTACTAATGGCTTTCATGGAAGAACCTCGGCTGCCGTTGCAGCTACTGACAATCCAGGAATAAATGCACCACTTAATGCTCAGCACAAGGTGCATATTCTCCCTCTAAATGACCATAAATCAGTGGAAGAAGTGTTGTCAAATTTCCCTGTATGTGCCATTATTATCGAACCTATTCAAGGAGTAGGTGGACTGGATGAACCTACATCAGAATTCTTACAACAATTGGAAGCCTTATGTAAAAGTCATGGTGCATTACTTATTGCAGATGAAGTCCAATCTGGCTATGGACGTAGTGGTTCATTTTTTGCCTTTCAACAACATACCATAACTCCAGATATAATTAGCATAGCAAAAGGAATGGGAAATGGATTTCCAATTGGAGGTATTCTTATTCACCCTTCTATTAAAGCCAAACATGGCATGTTGGGGACTACCTTTGGAGGAAATCACCTTGCTTGCGCAGCTGGAATTGCTGTATTGGAAATAATGGAAAAAGAGGCCCTTATAGATCAGGTGAATGAAATTTCTAGCTACTTTAGAGAGCAAGCAGCAGAGCTACCACAGCTAACAGCCATCAAAGGACGTGGACTCATGCTTGGGTTAGAGTTCCCATTTGAAATAGCTGAATTACGCAAAAGACTTATCTTTGATTACCACATATTTACTGGTAGTGCCAATAATAAAAAGTTGATTCGAATTCTGCCTCCTTTAACATTACAAAAATCACATGTGGACACCTTCATTCAAGCCTTGAAGGATATTCTAAAAAATACATAGCCCTATGAAACACTATTTAGATATAGATGATATTGTATCAGTTCCGGCTCTTATTCAAGAAGCACTTACACTTAAAAATCTACCCTATGCATATGAAGCATTGGGAAAGCATCGTACCCTGGGAATGCTTTTCTTTAATTCAAGTCTTCGTACACGCCTTAGTACACAAAAGGCAGCTCAAAATTTAGGTATGAACACCATGGTGATGAACCTAAACAATGATGGATGGCAATTAGAATTTGAAGATGGAAGTATAATGAATGGTAATACAGCAGAACATATTAAGGAAGCTGCAGCTGTGATTTCTCAATATGTTGACATTATTGCCCTACGAGCATTTCCCTCCTTATCGGATAAAGAAAAAGATGAAGCAGAGCAAATTATAAAGAGCTTTCAAAAGTTTGCTACTGTTCCAATTGTAAATATGGAAAGTGCCACAGCTCACCCCTTACAAGCCTTAGCTGATGCCATTACCATTACGGAGTTTCAAACCATTCGGCGTCCTAAAGTAGTACTTTCATGGGCACCTCATCCTCGTGCCCTTCCTCATGCCGTGCCTAATTCATTTGTAAAGATGATGCAGCGAATGGATGTAGATTTCGTTATTACCCACCCTGAAGGATACGAACTGAATCCTTTAATAACACGAAATGTCCCAATTAATTACAACCAAAATGACGCCCTAAAGGATGCAGACTTTGTTTATGTAAAAAATTGGAGTAGTTATAATCAATACGGTCAAATTTGTTCAACAGATCCTCAATGGATGATGACATCAGAAAAATTAGGCATGGCAAAATTCATGCACTGTCTTCCAGTACGTCGTAATGTAATTGTGGAAGATGCAATTTTGGATGGTCCTCAATCCATTGTTATTCAACAAGCAAATAACCGTACCTGGGCAGCTCAAGCAGTTTTAAAAAATATTTTAGAAAACCTTTAATCATCATTAAATGAAACCTGCTGTTTCTATACTAAAAATTGGAGGAGGTCTGATTGAAGATCCAAAACGACTAAACACTTTGGTACAAGCTTTTGCTAATTTAAAAGGATTAAAAGTGCTAGTTCATGGAGGTGGTAAACTAGCTACCCAACTGGCTCAACAATTAGATATTCCAACTCAAATGGTTGAAGGCCGTCGTATAACTGATAATGATACGCTAAACATAATCACAATGGCTTATGCCGGATGGGCTAATAAAACAATTGTTAGTAAACTTCAAGCAGAGGCATGTAATGCTCTGGGATTATCTGGCGCCGATGGAAACAGTATAACGGCTGTAAAACGTCCGAGCTTACCAATTGATTACGGATTTGTTGGAGATATAACTTCCGTTAATATTTCTTTTATAAACATGCTGTTAGATAATGGAATAACTCCCGTGTTCTGCGCTTTAACACATGACGCTAATGGGCAATTATTAAATACAAATGCGGATACTATTGCTTCTGAAATTGCTATTGCTCTTAGTGAAACGCATGCAGTACAATTGTATTATTGTTTTGACAAACCTGGTGTCCTTCAAGATGTAAACAACCCTGAATCTGTGATTACTCACATTACTAAAAATACCTACAATCAATTATTGGAAGCAGGAATTGTTGCCGATGGCATGATTCCTAAACTACATAATTGCTTTCATGCACTAGAGCGTGGTGTGGATACCGTTTCTATTGGTGATGAACAGATGATAACTCATAAAAACAATTTATACACACTTTTAACCCTAACCTAATGGATAATCACCAACTCCATAAAAAAGCGCTTACTCTGTTACAAAATTTAATTGCAACGCCATCCTTTTCTTCTGAGGAAGAACAAACAGCTCTGCTAATTGAGCAATGGTTTTTGCAACATTCAATTCCTTTTAAACGCAGTAAAAATAATGTATGGGCTTTCAATAAACATGAAGATCCTTCTAAACCTTATATACTGCTAAATTCTCATCATGACACTGTAAAACCCAACTCAGCCTATACAAAAGATCCTTTTTTACCTCACATAGAAGATGGGAAATTATTTGGATTAGGGAGTAATGATGCTGGAGGGTGTCTTGTGGCATTATTAGCAACATTTACTTATTTTTTTGACAAAGAGGATTTAGCTTATAACCTTGTTATGGTGGCTTCTGCTGAGGAAGAGAGTTCGGGGCCAAATGGCTTAAATTCTGTTTTAGCTGAACTACCCCCTTTAGCTGTTGCCATTGTAGGAGAGCCCACTCAAATGCAATTAGCCATAGCAGAAAAAGGCCTCGTTGTTTTTGATGCTAAGATAAGTGGCACACCAAGTCATGCTGCCCATCCTAATGACGATAATTGTATTTATAAATGTATTGAAGTTTTAGATTGGTTTCGAAATTTTAGCTTCCCTAAGGTATCAGAGGTTCTTGGTGCTGTTAAACTTACCGTTACTCAAATACATGCCGGAAGTCAGCATAATGTTGTGCCTGCTGAAGTTAATTTAGTAGTTGATGTTCGTGTAAATGATTGCTATACCAATCATGAAATTGCTCAAATCTTGGAAGAACAAGCACCTTGCCAACTAAAGGCCCGTTCCCTACGTCTAAACTCATCTTCTATTCCTGAGAATCATCCATTGGTACAAGCAGGCCTGGCTATGGGCCGAACTACATACGGTTCTCCTACTCTTTCAGATCAAGCCGCTTTAAGCTGTCATTCGCTTAAAATGGGCCCTGGAGATTCCACACGCTCGCATTCAGCTGATGAATACATCTATGTAGAAGAAATTTATGAAGGAATCAACCTCTATATCGAATTATTAGAACGTGTACTTTTATGTACCTCTAAAAACTAAAAAAATTATGAAACTCTGGGAAAAAGGATTTAGTACCGATGCTAAAATAGATCAATTTACAGTAGGCTCAGATAGAGAACTAGATCTAGTTATTGCACCCTATGATGTAAAGGCATCAATTGCCCATGCTCAAATGCTTGGTAAAGTAGGCTTGATTACCTCTGAAGAGGCTATTGCTTTAGAAGAAGGGCTTAATGACATTGGCAAACAAATTGAAGAAGGCAACTTTACCATCGAAGATAATTTTGAGGATGTACACTCAAAAATTGAATACCTGCTCACTGAAAAATTAGGAGATACGGGAAAAAAGATTCATGCAGCACGATCTCGTAATGACCAAGTATTGGTCGCAATGCACCTCTATTTAAAAAATGAATTAGCTGAGATTTCAGAAGAAATTCAAGTTCTTTTTGACCTCTTATTATCGTTAGCAGATAGGTATAAGGCTAGTCTATTACCCGGATATACTCATCTTCAAATAGCGATGCCTTCATCCTTTGGGTTATGGTTTTCGGCCTATGCGGAGAGTTTAATTGATGATTTATACTTTGTAAATGCGGCACATTACATAACGGATCAAAATCCTCTAGGTAGTGCCGCTGGATATGGTAGTTCTTTTCCAATAGACCGTGCTTATACCACTGAAGCGCTAGGATTTTCCACCTTAAAATATAATGTAGTGGCCGCTCAAATGAGTCGTGGAAAAGCAGAAAAAAGCACGGCAATCGCGCTAAGTTCTGTGGCCGCAACCCTTGGTAAACTCGCCATGGATATCTGTCTATACATGAGCCAAAACTTTGATTTTATCACATTTCCCAACGAGTTGACTACGGGTAGTAGTATAATGCCTCACAAGAAGAATCCTGATGTATTTGAGCTTATAAGGGGAAAATGTAATAAAATACAAGGAGTACCTAATCAACTAGCTCTTTTAACCACTAATTTACCTAGTGGTTATCACAGGGAATTACAACTTACTAAAGAGATTATTGTTCCTGCAATTCAAGAGTTAAAAGCATGTATCGAGATGACTACATTCTCCCTTAAAAATATCATTATAAAAGAACATATTCTGGAAGACACAAAATATGACTACCTATTTAGTGTGGATACACTTAATGATTTAGTTCTAAGTGGTGTTCCCTTTAGAGATGCTTATAAACAAATGGGAGAAGCCATTGAAAATGGAAGCTTTGTTCCCAAACGAACTATTAAACATACCCATATAGGAAGTATCGGTAATCTTTGTCTCAATGACATTAAATCTAAAATGGACCTCCTACGTATGATGATGCGCAAAAAATAGGATAAAGTACCCTTATATAACTCCGTAGTTAGTGTCTTTCTATTACTAAAGATCTCAAGAACCTAGCTACGGGTTTTTTATATCTTATTCTACAGTATAGGTAGTATACTAAGTAACAAATCTTTTTAGTTGATGGTCTGAGAATTGGTTGAATAGACAGTGAAATTTAAAATACCTCATTGAAATCCTAGTGTATTTATTTTTTCCATCCATCTAACATTCATTTCTCTATACACTTAGTAATGACCACAAATCCAACGACTTTTATTACTAAAGAAGGCACAAATGATTTGGAGTTACGAAAGTAAAAAATATCACTTCAATTTTGATGTCATACGTACTCTCTTTTAATTGAGTATTTTTCAAAGTATACAAACGAATTTGACGACTCTAATAGTACAAAAAGAAATGTATCGTTTTTAAAGCCTTCCCTTATTTTAGTAAAAGCTATTCTCATTTGAGATTCTACAGTTTTAACCGAAATATCGAGCTCTTCTGCAATTTTTTTATAGGAATATCCATCTCGCTTATTCATTAAAAGAATTTCTCGACACTTTTCAGGAAGCTTATCTATTAACTCTTGTAATAATTGAATTCGCTCTTCAATAGATTCATTTACTTCTTCCACAATGGCATCCAAGGAATCCAATTGAAACTCATCAAGTGAACTTAAAACAATTTGTTGTTTTCTTACATGATCAATAAATCTTGAACGTGCAATAGCAAAAAGATACCCCTTAATATTTTTAGTTGAATCTAAAACTAGTCGCTGCTCCCATAACTGTATAAAAGTTTGTTGCAACAATTCTTCAGAAAGTACCGTATCTTTGGAAAGACTTAGTAGGTAAGCATACAATTGTCTGTAAAATTGATCAAAGAGAGCCTTAAAGGCTTGTTGATCTCCTTCCTGCAACGCTTTTATTTGAATGGATACTTTCATTAACTGTACTAAAAAAAGGTACTTTGGCAAAGTAACTGCAAAAAATGTAAAAAATTCACTTTTCACTTAAGGGTTTATCTAAAAATATACGTATTACTAGTAAACATCTCTATTTTCTGTGAAAAAGAAACTAATAGCATACCTATCTGACAAAGAATTTTCTACTAAAAAAAAGGTACAGGATCGAATTATTCATTCTTCTAAAAAAGAACAAAAATTAGTTGAATACTATAAATTAAACTATCAGATTCTTTTGGCTACTGAGGATCTTGATGATAAACGTATCTATTCGGACATTATAAAAGAAATTGAATCTAAAGAAAAACCTACACCATGGTATTTCTCAACATGGCTGAATATAGCTGCATCTTTAATCTTTCTAATAGGGTTGGGAAGTATGTATTTTAATCAATCAACACCCTCCATTCCACTGAATGTTGCACCAAAACTAGATGATATTGTTTTAATATTTGAGGATGGATCCCAAGAAATACTTTCTAATCCAACAAATGAAACCTCTCTTTTCAAAAATGGAAAAAAAATAGGAAGCCTTTCAAACGAACAGTTAGCATTACAAAAGGAAGATTCTAAGGAGTATCCCACTTCTCAAACGCTAAAAATCCCATATGGAAAGCAATTTAAATTAATTCTTTCAGATGGATCTCAGGTATATTTAAATGCAGGAACTACACTTACCTATCCAACAACATTTAATACCTCTGGAAATCGGGAACTATTTTTAGACGGTGAAGCCTATTTTGAAGTTACACACGATTCAAAAAGACCCTTTGTTGTCCATACATCGACCATGGATGTGGCCGTACTCGGTACCGAATTTAATGTTTCATCGTACCCTTTAGAGACAAATAAAGAGGTTGTTTTAGTATCAGGAAAGGTTGCGGTTTCACTTCCTGATAATCACTTAAAGAAAAGCAACATATTAAATCCAGGTGATAAAGCCTCCCATAGTAACTCACAACAAGCTTTAGAAATAACCAAAGTAGATACGAGATTATACACTGCCTGGAAGGAAAATGAACTAATATTCAAAAACACTGCATTTGGAACTATTATAAAACGCCTTGAACGTCATTATAACGTGACTATAATAAACCATAAAGAACATTTAAATAATGAATATTTCAGCGCGCGCTTTAAAAATGCATCAATTGAAGAGGTCTTAAGTTATCTGGCTGAAAGTTATCAATTAAAATATACCGTTGACGGTCATCAAATTACTATTAACTAATCTAAAACACACAAAGCCTATGTTAAAACCAAATTCTATCGCATAAAAAACCGGAAAATGCGTCCACATTTCCCGGCATCACAGCGATTAGATCCTTAGTAGAATTAACCACCATTAAACAGTTTAAAAGTATGAAAAAACTCTTTAAAAAAAGGAGTTCAGCACCTCCTTTGTTCAAATTTGACCTAAAAATGAGATTTACTCTCCTCCTTTCTTTAGCCACCTTATTAGGAACTTATGCCAATAGCAGCTATTCCCAACACACCAAAATGAGCATTCATTTGGAAAAAGCAACTGTTGGACAAGTAATTGAATACATAGAATCACAATCTGAATACCGCTTTGTTTACCATGTTGGAAGTATCGACTTAAGTAGAAATGTATCCATCAATATGCGTAACAGGACCGTTTCCTTTCTCTTAGAAAAACTATTCAAAGACTCTGAAATTGAATATCGGATTCATGACACACAAATTGTATTAAAATCAAGCAAAACAGAAAAGACCACAGATCGCTATCAGCATCGAATAAGTGGTAAGGTCACAGATAGTTTCGGAACCCCGCTAGTCGGAGTAACCATTCAATTAGTGGGTAAAAATAAAGGAACCGCAACAGATATTGATGGCTTTTATCAACTCGATGTTGATGATCCGTTTGCCCTTATCAGTGTATCCAGTTTAGGTTTTATTTCGCAAGAAACTTCTATTAATAATCGATTTACAATTGACTTCGTATTACAAGAATCTGTTTCCCAACTTGGTGAGGTAGTCCTTATTGGTTATGGAAGTCAAAAAAGGGAAGAAGTAACTGGTGCCGTAGAATCTGTTAAACAAAAAGAATTAGCACAGTTATCAACCGGAATAGCAGGATTTGACAGAGCGCTTGGAGGACTAGCCAAGGGAGTTCAGGTATCTCAAAATTCAGGACGTCCAGGAGCACCCATACGCATCAATATTCGAGGGCTTACCTCGCCATTATCCGGAAGTCTTAACCAACCCTTATTCGTAATTGATGGGGTAGCCTTTAACATAGACGCTCTAACTAACAGTGCTGATGCCGCTACGAATCCATTATTAGCCCTAAATCCTGCAGACATTGAAAGCATAGACATTCTAAAAGATGCGGCGGCTACTGCTATTTATGGTTCTAGAGGAGCCAATGGGGTTGTATTGGTAAGTACGAAAAAAGGGAAAAAGAATCAAAAGCCTACCTTACAATTCTCATATAACACCACTTTTTCTAGTCCAATAAATACCATAGAGACCTTAAATTCAACACAATTTAAATCCTTTTACGACCAACTATTACGAAATTCAGTGGAAGGTTTGAATAATGGAAGAGTGCCATTCTACTTTGATTACGATCTCATGAATATGGGACAAATAGATATAGATTGGAACACTTTTGAATACACTTATAATGGTTTATTACCGGAAGCATTTGGTGATGCTGATGTTAATTGGAACAAAGAGGTATATAAACAAATGGCCCTAAGTCAACAAGCTAATTTCAGCTACTTTGGAGGTAATGAAAACACCAATTATTCATTTAGCCTTGGGGCTATGGATCAAGAAGGAATGACTCCAAATGAAGGGTTCAAACAATACAATATACGCATATCAATGGATACAGAGTTATCCAAAAGTATTAAAGTAGGTTCATCCTTAAATTTTGGACATACGGACAGCCAATATGGAGACTCGAGCTCACTTACTTTTGTAGGTTTCAATGAAGCCTTTATAAACGCTCGACCAGATTTCCCAGTACGTGATGAAAATGGACAACTTACCTCCTTGCCAGATTATCAATATGGATTTCCAACCTTTGAGCCAAACCCTTTAGTGAAAATGCAAAATAAAGGAAGAGGTCTTAGTTACAATTTTATCGGAAATTCATACATAGAAATAACACCCATTGAACGTTTAAAATTACGTAGTTCATTTAGTACCGCCATTTTTAATTCAAGTAATTCATTGTTTATTCCAGGAAAGACAATGACCGATTTTGGAGTGCCGAATGATTCCTATTTGGATGAATCGGATGGTAGAAGTACTAATCTAACCAGTAGTCTAACTGCAGATTATACATTTAATTGGGCTGACCATAAATTTTCCTTATTAGCCGGTACCTCATGGGAACGCAGTAGAATGGCAAATAAATATCATTTCTATGTTGGTTTTCCTGATGATGAAATACTTGTCAATTCAGGCTCTAGTGAACGTATAAGTTCTTATGGAAATAATCGCTCGGAAAGTGGCATTAACTCCTTATTTTCCAGATTGGGTTATAATTACCAAAACAAGTACATGGCCACTTTAAGTTTTAGAAGTGATAAAAGTTCAAAATTTGGACCAGGTAATAGAAGAGGGTATTTCCCATCTTTATCTGTAAGCTGGAATGCAGCTGAAGAATCCTTCCTAAAAGAATCGAAGTCCATCAATTCTCTGAAGTTACGAGCAAGTATTGGAAAAGTAGGATCCGTGAATATTACCAACTTTGCTTTTTTACAATTCTTTAATTCGACCTCATCAGATATTTATGCAGGGAACAAAGGTGTAATTGCATCTAATACGCTTCCAAATAAACACATCCAATGGGAAGATACGCAAGAAATAAATTTTGGAATCGATTTCGCAATGCTGAACAGTCGCTTATTTGGGAATGTGGATGTATATCGTAGAATAACAACTGGTGCACTGGCTCCTACACCAATTCCTCTTGAACTTGGGCCTTCTAACTACATCTCAAACCTTATGGATATCTCTAATAAAGGGATTGAAGTTTCATTAGGAGGAACAGTAGTAAAATCTTCTAACTTCAAATGGGATATTAATGCCAATTGGGCTTTAAACAGAAACATTTTGGAGAAACTAAATGGTGCAAATATTAACCAATACAACCTTGATTATTATATTGAAGGAAAACCTGTCGGTACAATTAAAGGGTATCAGGTTGAGAAAATTATTCAAACTCAAGAAGAAGCAGATGCTCTAAATGCTGCATCTCCTACAGGTGTTTATAGTGCAGCTTCATTAGGTCCTGGAGACTATTTATTTAATGACCTTAATGGAGATGGCAGAATTACCATTGATGACAGAACGATAATTGGATCTATTGAACCCGATTACTTTGGAGGTTTTTCTCAAACATTAACCTACAAAAACATCGAACTGAGTACCTATTTCCAATATAGCATTGGTGCTGAAAGCGTATGGAATGCTCCTCTAATGGGAAGTTACAATTCTTTAGGATTAAATAAAACCACTCACTATGGTTTAAACACTTGGACACCTGAAAACCCTGATGCTCACTATGCTATAGCATTGTACTCAGATCCATCTCAAAATGGAAGACTTTCTGATAGATACGTTTTTGAAAGTTCATATCTAAGGTTAAAAAACATTCAACTACGTTACCAGCTTTCTAAAGATTTATTGAAAAAGTATGGCCTTCAGGCAGTCTCTTTTTCTTTAAATGCGAGTAACCTAATAACTTGGACTCGTTGGCCAGGATTAGATCCCGAAATCTATTCTGAAAGAGGTACCATAACGGATCGCGCTCGCAACGAAGATCCTTATCCACTTGCAAAGACAATTTCTCTTGGGTTACAAGTTCAATTTTAAACATTACGGATATGATACAATTCAAAAGATATAAAACCTTCCTAGTTCTTGCAGTATGTGTTGTACTAGCTGCATGTAACATTGATGACATAAAACCCTACTATCAATTAACAGATGATAATACGGTTCGAGATGAATCTTCCGCTGAAAACGTACTTAACGGAATTTACAAACAATGGCGTAGTTTCGATACAGGTTTCTTCAACCTACATCTTGCAGCTATTGGAATTGAAGGAGTAATAACCGGAGGTATTAGCGGACAAACAGGAATGAACGTGAATGAAGTTCCTGTAGACAACCCTTATTTGGCTTCCATTTATAACATTCATTACAAAGTAATTAATCAATCAAATTTTCTGATTGAAGCGTTAGAAAATAATAAGGCAGAAGGTATTTCTGATACAAGAAAAAATGAACTTCTATCTGAGGCAAAATTCAATAGAGCCTTGGCACATTTCAGATTATTAACATTTTTCGGTCAATTTTATGATCTTTCTTCTCCTCTGGGTATCGTTATTCAAGATGCCTTTTCTAGAGACGTAGTTGCTAAAGAACGTAATACGGTTGCAGAGGTATATGATTTTATAATTAATGATTTAAATTTCGCAACAAATCATGGACCTCAATATGTAGCACATTATTATGGTGGTCGGGTTACTTCAGAGGCATTACTTTCAAAGGCTTTGTTATATGCAAAACGTTTTGAAGAATCGGCAAACCATGCCTTAAATGTCATCCAAAACAATGAAGGTTATTCACTGACACCAAACTATGAATCCATTTTTCAAGATACCTATCAATCTGAAGAAGTGTTGTTTGCACTCTACCATAACTCACCGCCAGAAGGAGGAACTGCCATGGACCAGGTAAGTAGAACTACATTTAGTCCAATGCTACAACAAATAGCGGATGAATCCGTAGATGGTGATGGTGACCTAAGCGGAAATGGTACAGGGTATGACCCAAGATTTAGCTTTGCATATGCCCAAGCCACCAAAGGAAGTAATCAAAATGGAAAATTCCCTTTTTCACCTTATAGTGCAAACTCCCCCAGAAACACACAGTTTTTTATGAGAATGGCTGAAGTTTATTTGATTTATGCTGAAGCTGAAACAAGAAAACAAAATGGAGATATTCCATTAGCGCTGGAAAGCTTAAATGAAGTTCGCAGAAGAGTTTCACTTAACGATTTGGAAATTACTGACAAGGAAACATTATTAAATGGAATACGCAAAGAAAAACTATTAGAACTTTTCTTTGAAAACGGAGAAGGCTGGTTTGATTTAATTCGATATCATTCATTAGGAAATATATCCGCATTTTCAGAAAAATCCAGTCTGAAAAATGTAAACCAGTTTATATTTCCAATACCTCTACAAGTACTAACAGCTAATAACAAAATGACTCCTAATCCAGGATACTAAACAAATTGTCATGAAAAATTTATATATATATTTTACCCTCATATTATTAATTACTGGTTGCACAACCCCGCAAACAACCTATAGTTTAAAGGGGACCATAGAAGATACTCCTACTGCAAATAAAGCCTATCTAATAAATTCACAAGGAGATACACTTCAGAAGGTAGAAATTCTAAATAATCAATTTAAAATGGAAGGTGGGGTTACAACACCTGAAAAGGTTTATTTAGCAATTGGTGAACATTTTAGGACTCCATTTATTCTTGAAAATATAGATGCTGAATTACTAGTAGCCAAGAATGGTCATCTTAAAGCCCCTAATGGTTCCATGCATAGTCTTGTATATGGGTATCAGCAGGATAGTCTATATCTTAAAGTAGAAAAGGATTATAAAGATACTAGCAAAAAAGAGTTTACAGGGCTTGATTTCATGGACGAGGAAGCTACAAAATTGGCACGCTCGAAGGTAGAAGTCAAATTCAGAAATTTACGGAATGTAATAAATGAGTATCAAAAAGACATCATTGAAAATAGTGAAAACACCTTGGCCAAGGTTATTGTACTAAGTGAAAATTATGATTGGAAACGTTTCAATGTTGAACAACGGTTGAAAATGCTTAATCAATACCGAGAAGAAATTGGAGACTATCCCATGCTTATCCAACTAATAAATGGTCTTGAGGAAAACATTGCAATAGAGGAAAAAAGAAAAACTGTGATGCCTGGTAAACCTTTTAAAGAGGTAACGGCATTTAATAAGGAAGGAGATACCATTCTACTTTCTGATATCGTAAAGAAGAATACCTATACAATGCTCGAATTTTGGGCTTCATGGTGTGGACCATGTCGAGGAGAAATCCCACACCTTAAAAAAGCCTATGAAACCTATAAGGATAAAGGCTTTGAAATATATGCTCTTTCAATTGACGATTCAAGAGAACGTTGGATTAAAGCAATGGACGAAGATACACCACCATGGATAAACGTAGTTGATCACGCAGCTTTCAAAAGCGACCCTGTTGATAATTACGCTATTGATGGAATCCCTGCAAGTTTCCTTATTGATAATCAAGGAAAAATAATTGCTACTGCAGAATCCCTTAGAGGTTTTGAATTAGATCGTCTACTTCTTAAACTCATGTCTGAAAATAACTAACTCCTCCAACCAATGGATAGCTATGGCTACTAAATTCTAGTAGCCCTGCTATCCTATGGACTACATCAAACCAAAAACGCTATGCTGCGCAATCTGCTCTTAATAATTGTATTTAGTATAAGCTTGCTATCCCAAGCCCAGATATACGATCCAGTTTCATGGAAAACTTCTATAGAAAAAAAGGATCATGAAACATATTTACTTTCCATTACGGCAACCTTAGAACCCGAATGGAAAATTTATGGACTTCAAGTACCAAAAGGAGGACCTCTTGCTACTGAAATACAATTTGAACTGCCAAACGGGATAACATTAGAAGGAAATACAACCCAGCCTGAAATAGATTCACATTGGGATCCTATTTTTCAAATGAATATTACCTCCTTCAAAAACAAGGTAAGTTTCTCTCAAATAATCCGTACTTCCTTATCATCCTTTGACATTCCCGCTACCATTTCTTTTATGGTATGTAATGATCAAAATTGCCTGCCTCCTACCCAAGAAAATCTCCATTTTTCCTTTCCAAACAATTTAAAAAATTCAAACACTTCGAAAACCTTTACTATTTCCTCAAGTAATGATGAAACTAAAAACGTCACCAATACTTCCATTCCAAAAAAGGATAGAGGTGTTTGGAGTTTATTTTTTATTTCATTCCTTTCTGGATTTGCTGCACTACTTACCCCTTGTGTTTTCCCTATGATACCGTTAACGGTTAGTTTCTTCACTAAACAAAGTAAAACCAAGGCTAAAGGAATACAAAATGCCGTGGCCTATGGCGTATCCATCATTTTATTATATGTACTTCTTGGGACCATAGTTACTAGTATTTTTGGAGCGGATGCACTTAACGCATTATCTACCAATGTATGGTTCAATCTTATTTTCTTCAGCATCCTCATCCTATTTGCCATTTCATTTTTAGGGGCCTTTGAAATTAGATTACCACAACGTTGGTCAAATGCAGCTGATCGACAATCACAAAAAAAAGGAATTATTGGAATTTTAGGAATGGCTTTGGCCTTAGCTATAGTCTCATTCTCTTGTACAGGCCCTATCGTAGGCACTTTATTGGTCGAAGCAGCTAGCAAAGGAGGCACCGCACCTATAATTGGCATGCTGGGATTTTCTTTGGCCATTGCGCTACCCTTCTCATTATTTGCAATATTCCCCGGATGGTTACAATCCTTACCTAAATCAGGCGGATGGATGCAATCTGTAAAAATCACCCTAGGATTTTTAGAATTAGCTCTAGCCCTTAAATTTTTATCCAATGCAGATATGGTACTGCAACTACATTTATTGGAAAGAGAGCTATTCCTTGCTTTATGGATTGGGATATTTTTAGCCTTAACCTTATATCTTTTTGGAATTCTAAAATTCTCAAATGAGGCTCCTTCCTTAGGTATCGGGACTGGGAGAGCCTTATTGGCAACTTTGGTACTTAGTTTCACCATGTATTTAATTCCAGGATTATGGGGGGCTCCCATCAAATTAATCAGTGGATTCCCTCCACCAGCGAATTATAGTGAATCTCCCCAAGGTATTGGCCCATTATCTATGAATCATAACACATCTTCTTGGCTTCCAGAAGGTGCAGTTTATGGAACTCATCAATTAGTAACATTTAAAAACTATGATGAAGGGCTAGCTTATGCAAAAAAAATAAAGAAACCAATTCTATTGGATTTTACTGGATATGCTTGTGTGAACTGTCGTAAGATGGAGGAAAAAGTTTGGGCCGACCCTAAAGTACTCAAACTCCTAAATGAAAGTGTAGTTCTTATATCATTGTATGTTGATGATAAGCGAGAATTACCTATTGATGAGCAATATGTGTCGAGAGCTACTGGAAAACAAATTAAGACTATTGGACAAAAATGGAGTGACTTTCAAATTAGCAATTATAAGGCGAATGCTCAACCCTTATATGTACTTCTCGACCTAAATGAAAAAATCATTCATCAACCAATTGCCTATACACCTGAAATTTCAACGTATTACAATTGGCTACTTAAAGGAATACAAGATTTTAAATAAATCCTTCAGTTTATTTTCATTTCATAACTGAGTTAGTTAACCATTGGATATTTTAATTATCCAATGGTTTTTTTATTATATTGTTTTTAAACCACTTACCCTACATGTATTAAAACAATCCGCCACCTTACATGAAAAATTCACAAACAAACTGTTAAAAAAAACATTCTTTACCTATTTTTGTACCACCCAACCTAACAACTATAACCTAAATGAATTGCCTAGATTCGATTATGCCAATGGATTATTTTATCTGACCTAATAGCAAGATAAAATAGTTAATTTATTCTATTTATATTTTCCTCCCTTTCTACGTAATCATGAGGAAATCCGTATTAAACAGAAAATTAATATCCTTTAATTTGCAGTAAAAACTTAAAAAAGCCAACCAATGGCTAGTTCCCATGAATATGGTTACTGAGTACACTATGAAATCATCCGATACAAATAAATCACCTTTTCGAAGACAACATATTTATGTACACTCTGAGTTTTGGACCCTATATGAAGCTCTTTGGAAAGAGGCAGAAAAAATAGGATACAGTCATCAAATGAAAGATGAATTTATAAAAAAAGTGAAAGACAATATTGATTTTTATGTGATGTCTTTTCACATAGGTATTGGAGCCAACCAATTTAATTTTATTCCTCAAACAGAGGTAGTAGAAGAAGAAATTCTAAACTTAGAACATGACTTTGTCAAGGTGTATAACGAAATTGAACAAGGTAGATATGCTATTTCTAAACACGAAATTGCTAAATGGCAAAAAATTCCTCTAAATAAATTAATCATCCTCGAATAATACGTCAATTGAGATTTTCATAGTTTAATTTTCTTAAGTTGAATATACAATTAACTTTTACCTTTACATAGCTTAAGACTATTTGTATGATAACCATAATTAATGCCCAACTTACTGACATACCGGTAATACAAGAGATTGCAAAACGCACATGGCCAATTACTTTTCAAAACATTCTTTCGGAATCACAAATTGACTATATGCTTGAAATGATGTATTCGCCACAAGCCTTAACGGAACAAATGCAAGAAAAAAATCATGTATTCCTTCTTGCCAAAGAAATGGAAAATTCCGTTGGCTATATTTCTTATCAACTTGAATATACACCCGGAAACACTAAAATTCATAAAATTTATGTATTACCGAATACCCAGGGTAAAGGTATTGGTAAACTACTTATTGATGAAGTTCTAAAAATAGCGAAGCAAAAAAAACAGTCATCCCTTACCTTAAATGTAAATCGTGATAACAGGGCTATTCAATTTTATAAACATTTGGATTTCAAAATCGTTGGTGAAGAAAATATCCCTATTGGAAATGGCTTTTTAATGGAAGATTACATCATGGAAAAGGCATTGTAATACCATGTAAGATTTAGCAATATTTTGTGAGCTTGTCCCATTGTATCATCACAACATTTGTTGTTACTTTGTGCCCCAATATAAGCTATGTGGCTCATTATTCTTTTTAACTGCATAGTAGAAGATTCCCATGTACTTTAGTAACTATAAACATGAAAAAGAAAGGCTATTTGCTCGCAGCTGTTTCAGCATTTTCATACGGTTTGATTCCGTTGTTTATTTTGCCAGTTAAGGCAGCAAAATTTTCGTTGGATACAACACTATTTTATCGCTTTTTTATTTCCTCATTATTTATCCTTGCCTATCTCCTTTATAAAAAGGAAGGATTAGGTATGAGAATGAAAGAATGGTTCATCATGATTATTCTTGGTCTCTTATATGCACTTTCATCCGAATTTTTGTTTTTAGGATATGATTATCTTACACCAGGTATTGCCTCCACGCTATTATTTGTTTACCCAGTTATTGTTGCCTTAATAATGCTTGTGTTTTTCAAAGAGCGCATGAACCTTTTAACAGTTGTATCACTAGCAATAACAATGCTGGGCGTTGTAGCTTTAAGTATTCAAGGAACTACTTTTAATATAAATTTTACTGGACTATTTATAACACTAATGAGTGCTGTATGTTATGCACTATACATGGTAATAATTAACACCTCAAGAATGCCTTTATCAGGAGTGAAAATCACTTTTTACTCACTATTTTTTTCATCCATGTACTACCTTGGAAAAACAATTTTCATCGGTGAAACCTTGGCTATACCAGATATAAAACTCTTATTTGACTTTACATTATTTGCCTTTATTACAACTGTTTTGTCAATTTCATCACTTATCTACGCTATAAAGCTTATTGGATCAACTCCTACCTCAATAATGGGAGCACTAGAACCTGTAATTGCTGTTGGTATTAGTGTGATGTTATTTCACGAAGAGCTTACCTTAAGTCTGCTCACAGGGGTTATTCTCATTATCGTTGGTGTGATCATTAACATACTAGCAGAAAACAAAAAAGCCAAGGCAGCAGGTTAGTCATTTTTACAGTAATTAATAGGTAATCAAAGTACTCCTTAAAAATTTAAATTTTTAAGATGGATTCTACTATATAGTTCCTGTAATTCTATAAAGACTTCACATGGCATTTTAAGTTCGTTTTAGTATCTTCGTTATGTTATACATAATAACTTACTGAAACACCATGCTACCAAATTTTACACGTATTTTTTTACTTAGTTTATTTTTAACTGCCTGTGCAACTACTTCTAATCCTGTCGTAAATTCTGAAAATAAAGAAGCTCCCGCTATTACATTTAATCCTCCTATTATGGGGTGGGCAAGCTGGAATCATTATAGAATTAATATCACTGAAGATATAATAAAGGCACAAACCAATGCCATAACAGAAAAGGGGCTAGCAAAGGCAGGTTACACCTATGTCAATATAGATGATGGATTCTTTGGAGGCAGAGATCAAAATGGACAATTACTGCACCACAAGGAACGTTTTCCAAATGGCATGAAATCGTTGGCTAGCTATATTAAATCTAAGGGACTAAAACCAGGTATTTACACAGATGCAGGAATTAATACCTGTGCATCATACTGGGATAAAGACACCATTGGTGTTGGTATGGGATTATACGGCCATGAATATGACGATTTGAAACTTTTCTTAAATGATTGGGGATATGAATTCATCAAAGTTGATTGGTGTGGAGGTGAATGGTTAGGACTGGATGAAGAAACTAGTTATACCCGCATTGGAAACTTGATAAAGCAATTAAAGCCAACAGCTATATACAATGTTTGTCGCTGGAAGTTTCCAGGTAAATGGGTTACTCAAATAGCAGATTCTTGGCGAATTTCAGGGGATATTAGTAACGATTTTAATTCTATACTTCATATCATAGATCTTAATGCAGATTTATGGAAATACTGTTCCCCAGGTAGGTATAATGATATGGATATGCTTCAAGTAGGTCGCGGAATGACTTATGAAGAGGACAAAACTCATTTTTCAATGTGGAGTATGATGCATTCTCCTCTTCTGTTAGGTAACGACCTTACCCAATTGGATGAAGTCACCTTAGGTATTATAACTAATGAAGAAATTATAGCCCTAAATCAAAGTCCATTCGTGTATCAAGCTCGCAGAATGGTAGATTTTGGAGATACCGAAATTTGGGCAAAACCACTTGTATCCACCATGAGTGGAGAAATTGCTGTTGCTTTTTTAAACAGAAGCGCCTCCACTCAATCCATTACATTCAACCTTGATTCAATTGGAATAGATGCAACCGAAGGATTTACGCTAAGGGACTTATGGACTAAAGAAGATTTCCCTAAATCCACAAACACACATCTTACTAGAGAGGTGCCTGCACATGGCATCGTAGTCCTCCAGCTAAAGGGTACCTCCCTACCGTATAATCCATTTCAATATGATAAAAAAACGAATGACTAAGGAGTAGGATTTTGTGTAGCGAATCAACCTAATCAATCTTTAGTATTCACCATTCTAGTTAGACTCTACTAATTCAAGAATTGAATCATATATTACCTCGAGGTCACTTTCACTTATGCAATAAGGAGGAACCAAATAAATAATATTTCCAAGTGGTCTCATTATAATATTTCTTTTCAAGAAAAAGTCATAAAGGAAAGGTTGTTTTGAATTGAAATAAGAGCTTTTTTCATCAAATTTCAGTTCTATGGCTAGTATAGTTCCGCAATGTCTTACCAGGGCCTTTTCTTTCGGGATCTTTTTTGAAAAGACTTGATGCATTTCACTAATGAGGTTTATTTTTTTCATGGTCTCTGGTTCAAGTAATAAGTCTAAACTTGCCAGAGCTGCACTACATGCCAATGGATTGGCTGTAAACGAATGTCCGTGAAAAAAAGCTTTTGTTTTCTCATCTGCATAAAATGCTTCATAAATAGCACTGGTGGCAGTTGTTATTCCCATAGGCATTGTTCCTCCAGTTAACCCCTTGGAAAAACACATCACATCCGGATTACAGGTCAATTGATCAGCAGCAAATAAAGTTCCAGTTCGTCCAAAACCTACAAATATTTCATCTTGAATGAGTAAAATACCTTTTGACTGACAATAGTTTAACAGTTCACTTAAATGAGCAGCCTCATGCATTAACATCCCGGCCGCGCCCTGTACCAAAGGTTCATAGATAAAACACACAACATCCTCAACATAGGCATCAATTGTTTCAAATAAGGTTGGTAGGTTTTCCTGAGTTGGTGTATCTATAAAAACAACTTCAAATAACCTATCATGAAAAGGAGAAGTCCAAAAATTTCGCTCACTAACAGACATTGCACCAAAAGTATCTCCATGATAGGCATTTTTAAATGCTATGATTTTATTTCTAGGCTGTTGCAGATTAACATGGTATTGAATACACATTTTTAGGGCTACCTCAACTGCAGTCGAGCCATTATCAGAATAAAATACTTTTTGCTGATTTCTAGGCAGTAAAGCCAGTAACCTTTCAGAAAGTTCAATTGCTTTAGGGTGTGTAAATCCTGCAAAAATAACCTGTTCTAACGTATTGAGTTGGTCTGTGACCTTACTAGCAATATATGGATGTGAATGACCGTGTAAGGTAACCCACCAGGATGATACAGCATCGATATAAGCAGTGCCGTCTTCACTATACAGATAACTCCCATTCCCTGAAACAATAGGAATTATATCTACCGATTTCATTTGGGTATAGGGATGCCAATTAACTTGTTTGTTTCGTTCTTTTAGTGTTTTCATCCTTACTTGTTTATTCTTTAGACATGGGCCTTAGTCCTAAGGTATGTAGCATTTGAATATCATCATTCAATCCAGGGTTGGGAGTAACCAATAGAGTCTGTAGTTCGCCTGCAAAAATTGAGTTAGCACCGGCCATAAAACACCAAGCTTGCTCAACTTCAGACATTTCAATTCTTCCTGAACTTAGCCGAACCATAGAGGCAGGCATTGCTATTCGAGCGGTAGCAATCATTCGAACCATTTCCCATATCTCCACTTTAGGGTTATTTTCAAGCGGAGTTCCTTTAACTCTTGCCAGTGCATTTATTGGAACTGATTCTGGATGCTTTTCCATGGTGGCCAATGTTAACAACATAGAAATACGATCATCAACAGTTTCTCCTAGTCCTATAATCCCCCCAGAACATACAGTGAGGCCTGCTTTTCGAACGTTATCAATCGTATTAATTCGATTATCAAACTTACGTGTTGAAATGACCTCATTATAGTAGTCGGCCGAGGTGTCAAGATTATGATTATATGCATAAAGTCCAGCCTCTTGTAATCGTTTAGCTTGATTTTCGGTAAGCATGCCGAGGGTACAACAAACCTCAAGACCTAATTCATTTACTCCCTTTACCATATCAATAATCCGATCGAAATCTCGGTTATCTCGTACCTCTCTCCAGGCTGCAGCCATACAAAAACGTGATGCACCATTTTCCTTCGCCTTTCGAGCATGCGCTAAAACCGTATCTGTTGGTAAGAGCGCTTGTACCTTAATGTCCGTGTGGTAACGAGCTGCTTGTCCACAATAAGAGCAATCCTCAGGGCAACCACCTGTTTTTACAGAAAGTAAAGTCGCAACTTGTACTTCCTCAGGATGATGCCATAATCTATGAACACTAGCAGCTCTATATACTAATCCCATAAGGGGTTGATTATATATAGCTAGCAATTCTTCTTTCGTCCAATCATGTCTTACTAATTGTTCTTTCTCCATTTCCTTTTCTTTAATTTAATTTTAGTTGAGTAGATAATTCTTTGGCAATTGTTGTGATTGTAATTCTATTTACTTCCTTTAGTGTGGGTATTTGAATTATTTGCGTATTTGCAGGTAAATGCTTTTCAATTATAGCTTTGGTAGCTGGATTAAACTCCCCATTAAACACTAAAATATGTACTGGAATCCCTTTATTTTCCAAAGCTTTAATCGATAGCATTGTGTGATTGATACAACCTAAGTAATCCCTTACAACTAGGATTATTGGTAATTGTACTTTTTCAATGATATCTATTATAAAATGCTCTTCATTTATCGGCACAAACAACCCTCCTGCACCTTCAACAATAAGTGAATGCTTGGTGTTAGGGACTACAAATTCTTCTAATTTGATTTTTACATTATCCTTTTCAGCAGATTCATGTGGAGAGGCCGGTACACTTAATCGATATCTTTCTGGAATGATTTCAGATACTTGCTCTGCTAGGTTTTGTATTTGTTGACTATCCGAATTATCCAAATCTCCTGATTGAATCGGTTTCCAATAAGCCGCCTTTAAAAGTTGGGTAAAAAGACAAGCGACAACCGTCTTCCCTACCTCCGTCCCTATTCCGGTAATAAAATAGCTATGTGATGTATTCATAATTTTTAACAGTATTGCAAAGCAGTGTAATTTCTTCTTGTAAATTGAATGAATGCAAGCATACCCTTATTCTTTCCTTGCCTTTAGGCACTGTAGGTGAAAAAAGAGGATAAACAGTAATGCCTTTTTTGGCCAAAGTAGATGTTAAAGCCAATACACTTTCTGGGCAGGGTATTTGAATTAGTTGTATAGGACTTCCATCCTCAGACAATGCATGGATGTTGAAACTCCGAAAGAATTGAATGTTTTGGTGTAATTTCAGCATTAACTCTGGATGGTTTTCCAAGTAGCAATAGGCCGCTTTTATGGCAATTACCTGCCCTAAAGGAGGCGCCGTTGCAAAAATGAATGGTGAGGCAAAATTGATTAAATAAGTCTTTAAAATTGAACTACCTAGAACTACCCCACCATGGACTCCCATAGCCTTTCCATAGGAAATTGTATAGGCTAATACTTGATTATAAAGCCGTTTTTGAGCCAGTATCCCATTCCCAAATACACCAATGGAATGTGACTCATCTACTATTAATTCAGCATTGAAGCGTTGGGTTAAGTTCACCAGCTCCCCAAGAGGTGCAAAATCGCCATCAACAGAATAAAGAGACTCAACTACTACAATAACATTTCCTTTGGTCCTAGATAGTAGTTGTTCTAAATGTTGCAAATCATTATGTCTGAATTTCCATTTGGTTGCTTGAGATAGTTGACACCCATCAACTATAGACCTATGAACGAATTCATCAATTATATAGGTATCATTTCGTGTTAATAGACAAGAAAATAATGCCAAATTAGCCGTATATCCCGAAGAAAAAAGAAGGGCTGCCTCCACTTGATGTTTTAAGGCTATAAACGATTCTATATCTTCGGTTTGTGATGTATTCCCACTGATTAATCGTGACCCGGTTGACCCAGTAACGGTTTGAGGCCATTGAGCTAATTCGTTTAATAGCCTGGCTTCAAATCGTGGAGATTTAGCAATTCCCAAATAATCATTTGAATAAAAATCAATGTTGGTAGATTCTGCCTTCAACCGTCTAAACGTATAAGACTTTTTTCTTTCATTTAGTTTAGTCCGCCATACCTCTTGCAAAACTTTCATGCGCTACTACTTCTTTTGAAACTTCCTTAAACCAATCACTAAATAACTCCTCTTCCAATTTTAATAATGGAGAAATATGTCGTTGCCAATCATTGTCAAATTTTGAGAGCATATGAATCATTTCTTCCAAATGTCCTTCTTCTTCAATGATGATAGACTTTACCATTACCTTTGATTTCAATCTACTGAGCACTTCTTGATACATAGGATATAAAACATCAGCTCTCAATTCAATAGCATAGGTAACAAACAAGTAGGAGAGGAATCTTAATTCTGTACTCTGTACACCTATAATTTCCTTTAAATAATGACTACTGGCTAAATCGAGTTTCTGAAGATATTGTTTAGACAGTATGGGCGCAAAAAGATCCTTAGAATCATAATACTCACAAGTCTTGGTATTCAATTTATGCAGCTGTTTTTTTAAATAATACGCGTGACGATGTTCCTCTGCAGCATGTTTTAACATTGTTAAATCTACCATATAAGGATTTTGGCAGGCAGCTATTTTTCTTGCTCCTACATTTTCTAAATAGGAAAGGGTGTTTAACCATTTTGCATGTAATGTATCGTTAGAAACAATACTGGTTATAATATTTTGCACAATTCAAAAATTTTCAATTAAACATTGTATTTATCACTTAGGCCAGTGTATCATAAAAAATAATAAGTGCTATTTTTTTGACAACAAATAGACACTAAGTAGCATACTATCTTAACATTATTAATATATGAAGCAAAACTAGTATCTTTCCGGACTGAAAAAGGTGCCAGTTTAAACATGAAAGATAGTCCGGTTAATTCTTTGGTAAGTAGTATAATTGAAATAGACAGAAATTCTTCCATAGCGATCTATATTCAAATTGCCAATCATATTGAAAAAGCAATACAACAGGGAATATTAATACCTGGACAGAAAATCCCGGGTGCGAGAACATTGGCATCCCAAATTGGAACCCATCGAAATACGGTTACAGCGGCCTATGAAGAATTATACACTCAAGGTTGGATTGAAATAAAAGCCAACAAAGGAGCGTTTATTGCAACCGTTCTACCCCAAATAAATTTAGAACATAGTACCACCCAGCATTATCCAAGCCATACTGGATTCCATTTCAAAACATCGGTTTTATTAGAGAGCGTATATGAAAGCACTAGTTGTGAATTTATATTTACGGACGGCACACCTGACATTAGACTTACTCAAATCAACGATTTATCACGTTTGTATAGTGCCAACATGAAAAGGACAAGTAATCGAAGAAAAATGAATTATTACTCTCAGGAAGGAAGTCAATACTTTAAACAGAATCTATGCACCTATCTCAATACCAGTAGAGGTTTAAATATTTCCATTGATAACATGCTTATCACAAGGAGTATTGAAATGAGTCTTTTTATTATTTCAGAAATAATCATTGAACCGGATCACTACGTTGTTGTTCCAAATCCTGGATACTTTGCCGCTAATATGGTCTTCCATAAAAACACCAAAAATATCCTGACAATTCCTGTAGATGAGCAAGGAATGAAAATCGATGAATTGGAAAGATTATGTGAAAAATATCCCATTCGAATGGTATACACCATTCCACAAAACCAATATCCAACGACTTCTAATTTAAGTGCTGCCAGAAGAATGCAGCTTCTTCATTTAGCGCAAGAGTATCGTTTTATCATTATTGAAGACAACCATGATTATGATTTCCATTACGAAAACAACCCATTATTACCCCTGAGTACCATAGATAAAAGTGGGATGGTTATTTACTTAGGTTCCTTCGGAAAATCATTGGCCCCTGGTTTTAGAACTGGATTTATCATCGCTCCTGAAAATCTAATTAGAGAAATGAAAAAATTCCTTGGAATTATTGATCGTCAGGGAGATGTCCTTATGGAACAAGCCTTAGGGGAACTCATTGAAGAAGGAGCTATTCAAAGGCATCTAAAAAGATCTATTAAAATTTACAAAGAACGAAGAGACCTTATGGCATCATTACTTGAAAAAGAACTTGAGGAATGGATACAATTTCAAAAACCAACAGGTGGCTTAGCTTTTTGGATTACCTTTAAAAAGAGCGTTAATTTAATGCAATTAAAAAGACAATCTGCTCATTATGGTCTATTTATACCTAGAACACTTTTGTACCAAAACATCCATTTTACTGCAATGAGGATCGGTTTTGGACATCTTAACGAAAATGAGATGTATCAAAATATTAGCTTACTAAAAAAAGCACTTTTAAAATTAAATAAGGAAGAGACAAGCACTTTAAAAATGAATTAATTCGCTACTTATTTAAAGCCCAAATGAATGCCTTTTCCTTGGTATTTCGAAAAATAGTATGATGCTCCTCTTGAGGTTCATCCTCGTACTTCCAATTAAATTTAAATTGACTATTTTTTAATTTACTTTCGAGCTCCCTTGTATGTTTAGAGATATCTTCTGCGCTAGAGCCCGCAAACCAAAATTTCTTGGCTTGATAATTTTGACCCCTACTCAAACTTTCGAAATTTTTCACCAGGTATTGCTCATTAAACCATAAAGCCGGATCCATTGCAATATAATAATCAAAGATTTCCGGATGTAACATAAAGGTTTCAACAACAAATAATCCAGCAGCCGATTCACCAATTATGGCCTTTGTTGGCTGTGTTCTATACACACTATCTATAACTGGAAAAAGTTCACTTTTAATAAAGTTTCTAAAATTGTTTGCTCCTCCTGGATTAGGAATATATTGTAAATCATAAGCAACTGTAGTTGGTCCCGTTAAATCCCTCTTACGATCCGTATTCTCAATTCCTACAAGTATAAAGGGAGGTATTTGCTTTTCTGAGATTAATTTAGCTATAGTGTTTGCAATATGTGGAAAGTCTTCCGTAATTCCTCCGTCAGGCATATAGACTACCGGAAAACTATCCATAGTTTGCTTGTACATTGGAGGTAGCCATACATTAATGCGTCGATCTTCGTTTATTATTTTAGATGCCACCATTAGGCTGTCGTACACTGGAACTGGGTCGTTTGCAACTACATGTTTATTTTTACAGCTACTCATTATCATTAGTACACACAGGAGGAACGTTATTTTTTTCATATTTTTTCAGACTATTGATTATAAACAAATAATATATTTTGGTATTATTACTCTTTAAACAAGGACTCAAAAATCACTTTTGCGGCCATCCTACTTCCATCTTCCGAAGGGTGAAATCCATCAGCATCATAAAATTTAAAATCTTTTGTCGTGTCAAAATGCTGTTTCCAAACAGCACCGACTGGAATTAAAATAGCGTTATTTACAGCGGCTGCTTCTTTATAATTATTTATGACTCTATCAAAAGTGTGGTAGTTGGTTAAAGATGGCCAAACCATAAAATAACATAGCTTGGCATCATTAAAGCCACTTAATTCACTAATCTTTTTACCATACTCAATAAGCATGTTTCTTCCTTCATTCCCAGAGGAAGGTCCTTGTTGTATAATAACAAAATTATATTCCTTTTTGCCAATCTTTTTTTGGACCTTACCCTCGTTCCAATGGTCAATAAGAGCATAGTTTGGAAAAGCCACCATATTTACATCTATTTTTACTCCATGTTCTTTGGCAATTTTCTTGACCAGGGTTGGAAGATCATTTGAATACGTTAGACTATTCCCCACAAACAATATTGACATATTTGTTTCACTAATTCTATTCTTTGAATCATTTTGAGCATACAAACCCAATTGGGTAGTAAGTATGATATTTAACAGTAGTATTAATTTCTTCATTTGACTAATTTAATATAAGAACGTCGTTATTCTTACTATTGTATTCTATTTAATTTTCCGTGAGTTTACATTGCCTTATGGCATAAGATTCTTCAGGAATACCACCCTATAAATTTTAGTCATTTCAAGAATAACATTTATAAAGTAGATATCCCGAATAACTTTCTATTGCATAAAAATCAACTTTATCAAAGGTCATTTTCTTACCTCTAAAATAGAAAAATTCAAAATCAAAACTTATTTAAAATAAGGTATTTAATTGTAAGTAGTAATTTAGTAGACCAATTACCAAAAATACTAATACGATGTTGGATTCAATTGATCAACGCCTCTTTTCAAAATACCCACTAGAAACACATGGTGAAATTTGGAAAAAGCTCACACCTTTACTTTTCTCAAATAAAACTGTGCTACCAAAAGACATTTTGTGCTTTCTCCAAAAAGGTACGATTCGAAAATATATAAGTTTAGTCAAAAAAGAATTCACTGAAGAAATATCTGTTGATTTCTATTTTGAAGGGGAGATTTTTACAGCCAAAGCCGATAACGAAATTGAAAATCAATTCGTATATACTCCTATTAGCAATGGAGTTTTGTGGTACGTTGATATGGAAGAAGTACGGAAATTATTTGCTGAGTCGAAGCTCTGCAGTACCACTCAGAAGGTGTTTTTGGAAGAAAAACTACGTGAAAAAACACTTCGTGAAATTCAACTTTTAAAGTCCTCTCCTAAAGAAATGTATGTGTACCTATTAGAAAACAAACCTCATTTCATAAAACATGTCCCTCTTAAATATTTAGCATCCTACATTGGCATTACACCGCAAGCATTAAGTCGTATTAGAAAGCAAATTAATTAACCTAAGTTCATTGTTTAAATCCATATAAATTTTGTTCTTGACATAAAATTTAAACCTATGGAGAAACAAGCACTAATTGATCGCTTTATAAAAAACCACGAAGAATTCACCGCATTTGTAGGCGGTCTGGAATTTAATAAATTAACATTTAGAGTTCCCAATAAATGGTCAGCAGTACAGCATTTAAAACACGTTTCTTATACGCTCAGTCCATTTTCTAAGGCTTTATTATCTAAACAATTCCTGTTGGATACGTTTGGTAGTATTCAACGTGAACCATGGAACTATTCAACAGTACTAGACAACTATCTTAAAACCAGCTTAAAGGCACCAGAACAATTTATACCCAATGAATATATTAATCCGCAAGAAACGGATCAACTTATTTATGAGATTTCAGACGATCTAACCGGTATAAAAGAACTACTGATGACTTATACTGAAATAGAACTTGATAAGCTCTCACTACCTCATCCCCTTCTTGGACTATTATCCATTCGAGAAATGTTCTACCTAATGTCATACCACCCTAAACATCACCAAAAGCAACTAGAAGAAATGCTCATTTCTATGTAACGACCTTTTGTTATTCGAATTCAGAAAAAAGAGGTCTTTTCTTTTTTAGAATGGACCTCTTTTAAACCTACGCTATTTAAGTATAAGTCGATGCAATGCTACTTTACTTTTAATACTTCCGAAAGCCACAACAGCCTGATTGGATAAAACCTGAACTACCGTTCCAACAGCATTTTGACCTTGAATGGATACACGGTCTCCAATTTTTATAGCTATCTTTTCATCTACGGTTATTTCATTAGCTGTCAAAGTGGTATCCTCATTTTGTGAATTCCAATTCTCCAGCTTTTCTAAATCACTATGTAGTTCTTTACTTTTAGTTTCCCAAAACAATTTATCCTTAGCTATTGATTGTAAAAAACGATCCATATGCATGAAATCTTCTCCTATTTTTTTCGAAGCTTCAGAAATAATTGTTTCGGACAGACCAATACGTCTTGCCACTTCAATAGCAAATGAACTCCCTGGGGTTCCTATTAGTAATTTATACATGGGACGATTATTTTCAGAATCATACAACATGGCTCCATTAATAATTCCATCAGTATTAAAAGCAAAATACTTAAGATTTTGAAAGTGTGTAGTTATTAAACCAAAACTCTTCTTACTGTTGAATCTTTCTAGTAAGGTCTCAGCAATTGCTCCACCAATTTGAGGTTCTGTACCTCCACCAAATTCATCTATCAATAATAAAGTTTCACTATCATTATTTTCGACAAAAAACTTCATATTTGTCAGATGTGCTGTATAGGTACTCAGACTATTGATAAGACTTTGACCATCGCCAATATCCATAAATATATGTCTGAAAATACCAGCTTTGGAATTTTCCCTTACAGGAATAAGTAGACCACATTGTAGCATATATTGTAAAAGTGCTACTGTTTTTAGGCAAAGAGATTTTCCCCCTGCATTAACCCCAGAAACTATTAAAATTCTATCCTCATTGGTAAGTCTAATATCCAAAGGTTGTGCTTCCTTATTTTCTTGTCTAAGTGTTATGTCTAGTAAGGGATGTTTAGCATGCAGCCATTGTATATTTTGTTTATTTTCAAATTCAGGCATCACACCATTTATACGTATAGCGAACAATGCCTTTGCTCGAATAAAATCAATGGATCCCATAAAACTATAGCAACCTAAAATAGCTTTAATATCAGGTCTTAAAAATTGTGTAAATTCAATAAGGATCCGAGCCATTTCCTTACGCTCCTCATTTTCTAAATCACGTAATCTGTTTGTGGCCTCCACAACAGCCTCAGGTTCTATGAAGAACGTTTTACCACTTCCTGAACTGTCACGAACAACTCCTTTTATTTTACGCTTATTTGCTGCAGTTACCGGAATTAAATAATGTGAACCTCGCATATCAGCCTGCACATCCCTTCCTATAAAACCCTGATCTTGTGCGTTTCTTATTGCAGCTTGCATACTTCTAGTGACGTCCTTGCTTGCTTCTGCTTTTTGTCTTCGAATATTTAAAAGTAATTTCGAGGCATTATCTTTAATCTGGCCTGAAGTATCTAGTATTCCAATAGCCTTCTCTATTAAAGTCGGAAACAGTTGTACTTCACTTGCTAATTTATTAAGTTCTAAGTAGTGATCATTTCTATTTAGAAAATCAACAATGGACACAATCGTACTTAAGGAATCCGCTAAAAATGGTATTTCCTTCTCAGAAAGCCAAGCTGTAGGTTCCCTTTCAATGTCCTTTAGGGCAGATCGTATATCTAAAAAATGACAGATTGGAAATTCTTCCTTTTGCTGAATGATTTGTACAAACTCATGAGTTTGCAACAACATAGTTTTAATAGTTTCGTAAGAAGTTGAAAATTGCATGGCAACTACCTTTTCTTCTCCAAGAGGGCTTAAGCATTTCTCCTTTATAAAGGAGCGTATTACTTCAAAATTTATCTTTTCTTCAAAATTTTCAGGATAAATATTCATTTCAATAAGATATTGCGGCTAATCCAAAAAACAAGAATAGCTGGATCAACCTTTGTTAAAAAATGGTTAGTTTATTGAAACTCCATACCACAAACAAGAACTCTATGCGTCATACAAAGGCAAGAACCTTATTGCATAGTACCAGGCCGCTCAAATTAAAGAGCAACAAATTGCGATATGGTATTTATACGGAAAGAAAAAACATATTTACGTCTATGGTGCAAAAATAATAAAATTAAAATTACGCCCTACAAGAATCATATCACAAATATTGAAGAAATTACACCTTAACAACCTTAGACTAATTTCAACATGTTAAGATGCTCCAAAAGCTATTTTATAGAGATTTAAATTACACCTGATAATAGGAACACACCAATTAGCAATCAAGTTATTGATTACTAATACAATAAGTAAAAGCCGAGCACAATTGCTTAGGCTTTTACTTATTGATCTCATTTACCGTTCTTTGGATAGTAAAACAGTAAATCTTATTCAATGGCTAAACTATTCGAAAACCTCCACTTTTAGTATTTCAATTTTCTTTTCTCCAGTTTTAAATGGCCACTCAATTATATCTCCTACACTATATCCCACAGTTGCTAATGCCATATCAGAAAGAATTGAGTGCTTATTCTTTTTAAGTTTAACTCTGGTGGTAGGTACAAAAATGTATTCCTTCTCCTGATTAGTAGAATGGTCCAAAATCGTTACCTTTCTATTTACAGTAACTGTTTCCTCCGGAAGTTCCTTTCTCCTAACTTGTACAGCATTTTTGAGTTCTTCTGCTAATCTATCTTCTTCTGCTTGAGTTACCTTTTTTCTTCGGATATGATCTTTAATTACATCATATATGCCAGTAGTTACAATTATATTTTTAGTCATGATACTTTTTCTTTAAAAAATGAATGATACATAAATACAAAACAGCTTGACAATTACCATATTAAATGGTACCGTCAACTATTTTGTCTAAACAAAAACAAAAATGATCCCTGCCGTATAAACTGGGCAGGGCTTAGGAAATAAACTCTTTTGAGTTTTTTAGAAACATATCATCATGAAGATAACGCAAAGAAGCAGAGAGCTTATGCGCAAAATTCTTTTTAAATGCAATTATCTGAATCATTATCATGTATATTGCGGCTTGCAAAAATACTGCTTATTTGTGTAAAATCAAAGATTCACAGTCTCAAACATTAAACTCTAATAGAACCAAATGGGCTTTTCAAAAAAGAATAAAGAATTACTGATTTTAATGGCACTCATACTATTAAAATTCACCATGCAGCAATTTCTAATTGATCCAATTTATGAATTGCATCGTGATGAATTCCTTTATTTGGATCAGGCAAACCACATAGCCATGGGTTATAGCTCAGTGCCCCCTCTTACCTCTTGGATTTCTTATATCATATATCTACTTGGAAACAGTGTGTTTTGGATTAAGTTCTTTCCTGCTTTGTTTGGTGCTTTAACAATAGTAATTGTATGGAAAACAGTGAAAGAACTTAATGGTGCAATGTATGCTAAGATCTTAGCATCAACTTGTGTCTTATTTTCATCATTACTTAGATTAAATACTCTTTATCAACCCAATTCCTTTGATGTACTTGCTTGGACCATGACATTTTTTTATTTCATCAAATACGTTAATAGCAATGAAAAAAAGTGGATTTATTGTGCTGCTATTTCTTTTGGTATTGGTTTTTTAAATAAATACAACATCGTTTTTTTAGCATTAGGCCTAATCATGGCACTATTAATTTCAAATAGTAGAAGCCTCTTCTTAAAAAGAGAAATCTTAATTTCCATAGGTATCGTACTCCTTATAATAGCTCCTAATGTATTATGGCAATATAACAATGGCTTTCCTGTAATAAATCACATGCAGGAATTAGCAGACACACAACTAGTCAATGTTCAAAGAATGTCATTTTTGAAAAATCAGTTTTTTTTCTTTTTAGGTGCAGTATTCGTCATACCATTTGCTTTATATGGCCTCCTTTTTTCAACACAATTAAAGAAGTTTCATTTTTTATTTTGGTCATTTATTTTTACTCTGACGTTATTTACCTATTTGAAAGCTAAAGATTACTATGCCATTGGATTATATCCTATTTACATTGCCATTGGCTCAGTATATATTTCTCGTATTATGAATCATAAAGTAGGTTATATAATTAAACCCATCCTATTAATAATGCCTGTTTTGGCCACTTTTCTAAGCTTTGATATTGCATTTCCTAATAAAAGACCTGAGTATATAATTAAACATCAAGATACCTATAGAGATCTTGGGCTACTTCGATGGGAAGATGGGAAAGACCATGAGATTCCTCAAGATTATGCAGATATGTTGGGTTGGAAAGAATTAGCTTCTAAGGTTAAACTTGCTATGCAAAAAATTGATAGCCCCGAAAGTACTTTGGTGCTTTGCGACAACTATGGTCAAGCTGGGGCCATAAACTTTTATAGCAATGGAGCTATAAAAGCTGTATCATTTGATGCTGATTACCTAAATTGGTTTGATCTTCGAATACAGTATACCAATCTTATTCGTGTTAAAAACAGAGATGAACGAGGGACAGAATTTATTGAAACAAGCCCCTATTTTGAATCTTCCTCCATTATGGATTCTATTACCAATAAATACGCGCGGGAATTCGGAACGACCATCTTTATATTTGAAGGCTCTAAAGTTGATATCAATAAAAGAATTCAGGAAGAATTACATGAAAAAAATAATGAAAACTAATTACTATTTAACTTGAACTAAATCATATTTAACCAAGTAAAAACAAGTTAAAAATTAGGTGTTACCAATGAGTAAGAGCTTGGTATATTTGATTAATTTCCCCTAGAGTCACTAACTGTTTACCCCTTTAGTTTTATAATTTTTAATACTTAGACATAACAATACCATTGCAAAAAGAGTACAGATTGATTTTAGTTATGCCGTCCCATTAACTTCCTAAAATGTTCTATATTTCTAACAAATAATTGGTAAAATGTCCACCGCCAGAAAAAATAAATTTAAAATAAAAATGAAATTTTTAACAATTGTATTTATAAAAATGGCTGCAATAGTAGTGAGTATACATCCTATCCTGAACTAGTTATTTGTTTCAATTCACTGTATACAATAGTGTTTTGCAAATACAACGGTAATTATCTCCTTCAATACGAATTTAAAGCCTTCTGAAACGAATTTAAAGCTTTTTCATACACATTGATATTGGAATGATAGTAGTTAAGTAATTTTCATATTCTTGTATTAAAGAAAAATACAAAGACTATGCGACAATATCATCTGATAATGATATTCATTCTTTTTTTGTCTATTTCATATGGCCAAAAAATCAAAGTCCTTAACGTAGGGACTTTTCATATGGCCGGTACCACAGATGCTAGAAAGGTGGAATTTGACGTAAATGATAAAAACAGAATAGAAGAAACCAATGAAATTGCTAGAATGCTTGCCCAATTTAAGCCCACAGTAATTTGTGTTGAGGTTGTTCCTTCGGAGAATGAAGGCATTAATTTGGATTATTCAAAATTTATAACCGACCCTAATCACAAGGCTAATTACAAAGGAGAAATTGAACTTATTGCCTATCAGGTTGGTAAACTTGCTGGTGTAAAAAGAATTTACGGTATAGATGAACAGGCTACGGCTTCCTATAATTATTTTATATGGAAGGAACTCCAGGACCAAGTGGATAGCCTCACTTCCATAAACTATATGAAAGCCGCATTTAAAGGTTTTGATGAGGTAGATGAATTACCTTCAACCATTTCTAAGATCAAACTTATGAACACAAAGGAATACTGGGAGGCATCTATCAATGTCAATGCCGACATACTGACACATAATGCCACTCAAGGAAACTTTGAAGGTGCAGATGAAGCAGCAAAATTTTACAGAAGAAATTTAAGGATCTATTCTAATCTAAACCAGATTCCGCTAAGTGAGAATGATAGGGTCTTTATTCTTATGGGCGCCACACACACTGCATTTTTAAATGAATTTATAAAGAGAAGCCCAAAATATGAGTTGATAGATCTAACAGATTATCTAAAATAGTATCTAGCCCCCTAAACATGAACATTTTAGATATGATCAAAAATATCCTTTTTATAGTAGTACTAATTCTCTTGAATTCTTGTGGATCAGGGCTTAGAGTAAGTCAAAGCCAGCTGAAACCCATTGAGAATGATTTCACCAAATCTTTTAGTAACCACTCTTTCAAAACAAGTAAATCGACAGTAAGTTCTAAAACAAGTCCTAAACTTTTGGAATTATTTGGCATTCCAGAAAGTGAAGCCGAACTGGTTTCTGTACTATTTAGAAATGATAGTCTCGAACTTGGTTATACTGATAAATCTGTTTTAAAAACGGTGTCCTTTCCAGTGAAACAAAAAAGCAAAGGGTATCTTGAAATTTTATCGGTAACTAAAAAAATTCAAATTCCACCCTTCCTCCCATTTCTTTACAGTAATGTTGATTTTAATAGATTACGAATTGGTATTACAAATAACGACGAATTGATTATAGACCATAAATGGGAAAAATCAGGTAGTGTTTTCATATTTATGGGTGGTGGAGGTGGACGTACACAGTACTTTTTTAGCCCCCTAAACGATAACTAAATAGTCTATATTATGAGTCATCTTCCTAATTTCATAACTGTCGATTTTAAGTTCCAATTCTGAAATTGAAATCCAGAAAGAAATCAAACTCCTTGTGGAAAAAAGAAGAGCATGAACTTTACTAATTTGGATACGCATTAAATATGTCCTCATTGGAAGCTTTGGTTAATGATATGGTTGAATCTAGTACAATATATAACTCAATAGATGAATAATATTATGATTAATGTAGGCATTGTTTCAAGACTCGTATTTCTTTTGTTGCCTTTGGTTGGCATTACGCTTTGGTTTATCTACGACGGCGGTATAGGCTTTGGCTGGAATCTTATCTGGTATTGGATAAGTATCATTGGATTTCTATTGCTTTATCAGCTAGCATTACTACTAAACCTAATGCTACAACACAAAAAAAAAGGGTTCTCTAAAGAAAATAAAATTTTTATAATAATAGGCTTGATCTTATTATTTCTGGCCATTGTGATTTTTTCTAACAAATTATAAATCAGTTATGTAATTTAAAAACGTAACTAAAAAACAAAACAACAAGCACTATGAAGTATTTATTATTAATTGGGTTTCTTTTTTTTGGAAACACTGCATTTAGTCAAACAATGAAGGTTATTAATGCCGATGACATGTCTGATACTGATCTCGAAAATATTGATGAAATAGTAGACAAGGATGGTTGGGTAAATATCATCTTTGAAGGAGAAAACTCCATTCGTAATTTTTCCAACAAAGAGTACATTCTAACCATATTAATGAATTGCTCAGACAACACTTATTTGCCCAAATTTTTGATTGAATATTCTAAACATTATGAGGATGGATCCTATGCCTATATTGATTTTGTGATTTCAGTCAGTAACAAGTTTACAAAAACTAATTTTCAAATCGATGAACAAGATTTCGGAGATCCTTTTTCTGAATTTGAAAAAGAAAGTTTCATGGTATTTCATCAAGCACTAAAATCAGGCAAGCTGCTTACCATCTCCTTCTATGATACAGCACTAAATCCCGAGACCGGTGACCATGAGCTTTCCTTAAACCGTTCCTTAGATTTTAAATTGGCAAATGGTGAATTTTTGGATATTCCTGTTGATTGTAATGTGTTCAACCCATCAGAATCACCCATTGAAGAAGCAGTAGATGATTATTAAAATAATATAAACCAAGCTCTCAACTATCATATGATATGAAGAATACGCTTTTATTTCTAATGGCATTTACTTACCTCTCCTTCTGTGGATATGGACAGCAATGGAAGGCGGCTTACAATACCCAATGGTGCTATCTTTATAAATCGGCAGACATTCATTCTGAACAGTTGGGAGTACTCGCTAATCAGGCCTCCTTAATGGTAATAGATGCCGTTAAGGACTTTTATAAAGTACAGGTTAGTAACGGAGATATTGGATATATCCTACATCAAGAGCTGAGGAGCTCTAAAATTGGGACTACGGATAACAATGAACCAATTCACTATTTTAATAGAGGTATACACGGTACACAAGCTCCACATCGTTTTGTTAATGTGTCCCGTTTAAGTACAAGGTCAAAACCCAATATTCAAAGCCCTATAGTGAAGGTACTTCCTATAAATGAAATAATATTCCTGGACTACGTACCCCTTTATAATGACGGTTGGGTCTACATTGGAGATCATTTTCATGAAAAACCAGAATACATACAATACAAATACCTCGGTGAACAACTCACCTTTAATACAGTACTGGAGCAGTATCGAAAAGCTGCCAATTCATCTATCAAAGAGCAAAAGAATATTGTAGAAAGGTTGGTAGAAATTGGCTGGAAAGACAAACCTGCTAATACCTTAAAAGCATTACAAATGTTGCGGAATTTCCATCTTGAAAATGGTTCCATGTCTCAAATTCCTACAATCGACTTTGATTTGTTTCTAGCAGAGCACAGACTGAATCCTTTGTCCTGGGAAGACAAGGATGCCTTTATCCGAAAAAGCGATATGCACATTATGATTAAAGGCCAAAAACTGTACAATGACAAAATCACCGAACAACAAGCTATACTTTCAGGAGCGGTGAAAAATACTTTTATGTCTGACATGCTGGAATGTGGGTTCCTGCCAGATTTCACCTACTTCTCCAAGGATTTGTTGATTGCTTTTGCGGAATATGAAAATGGAGATATAAATGGGATAATCTACAAAATGAACTTTAATGAGGACCAAGCAATTATTATGGGTGGCCATAAGATTGATCATCAATACAGTGAAAAAGACTTTATTAGGGCTTTCGGTAAAATAATCGATATCGATTGGACCGCAGCACCTCATTGCTATACCATCCCTAATGGGGATACTGGTTTGTACATTTTTACATTTAAAAACGGCTTTGCCCATGCCTGCGAAATGATTGAACTCTGTTAAAATATAATTATGCCACACCTTTTTTTCAAAAAAATGATTTTAACAATTTGGATATGGAACATGTATAGTCTGCTACATGGTCAGGAATCCATTAGAATCAACGAAAATTTGGACAACGCCACAATTCTAAAAGCCAATGAAGACGTAGGTCTTTTAAAAAAGGGAAAAGTATATTCGATATATCGATACCAACTTTCTGATCCAAATCGACTTTTAAAAAAGACCAAGTATTTCAAAGGCAAAAAATTCAATCTCCTATCCTACACCGAATATCTGCCAGATGGAAGAAAACGATATAAGGAATACGAGTACGACCAAATAGATAGGACCGAGAAATATCATTATGATGAAGATTTAAAAAAACTACGTCTATTAGAGCAAAGGCAAGACAACAAAAAGACTGTCTACCATTGGCTTTTTTATGACAAGGACCAAATTCTTTCCGAAGAGGTACATTATAATATTATAGGGAATAACGAATTTAATTATGAAGGATATACCCAGTATACTAAAAAAGTAAACGGTAAGGAGAAAACTATAACGATACATAATTTTTATATGGATACCCTCCCAGAACCACTGGAAATATACCAATTCAATTATCCAATCCTTATTAAGGAAACACCTTTGTTTCAATCAAAGAAAACCACCTATCAAATGATTAATGGCCAATATATGCCCATAGCTATTAACAGTTATGTAATTGATGGTAGGGATGTTACCTTTAGCTATGACTTGAAAGGGCGTATATCATCAGAAGTATGGCACAGGAGCAATGCGTTGGAAAACAAAAAAGAATATCACTATTCGGAAGATGGTACCGAAAAAATTGAACAGGAATACCATATGCTGGGTCGGGAAAAATCTACAAAAACAACAAAGCGATTTGACAAGAAAGGGAATCTGGTTTTTGAGCAACCTATAGAATACAATGGTAATCCGTTGGGGATATATACCTTTGAATACAACTATGATAAAAATGGAAATTGGACAGAAAAAAAGACCTATTACCAACCCATAAATAATGGTATTCCAGCTAATCGGGAGTTGAAGAATATTGAAATCAGGGAAATAAGATATTATACCGAGATCAACATTCCAAGGCAGTTCCAATTACCACAATTTCCAGAAAAAGCGCAAGACATAAGAATTGGGATTCCTATTCAGGCCAAAATAAAACAAAAGCGACTAAATGAGTTTTACCAGGTTGTAGAAAATGGAAAATATGAAGGGGAAATTGGTAAAATCAACGCCTCTACTATTGATGATTTTACACCAGCCTATTGGAAACAGGTAAAGTTAGTCTATGGAAATTTAGACGCCGAACCAGATCTAGAAGCGCTAGCCGTATATGAAACGCCCATCTTAACAGAACTGGGTTATAAACACAGCTTAGCAGTATTTAAAAAAACAGCTAATGGATGGGAACTTTGGCACCAGACTACCGCGCCAATATTACCAACTCAGGCTGGAGGGATAATGAACAACCCTTTTGATGGTATTTATATAGAGCGAAAGTGTATTGTAATCAACCATTTTGGGGGAAGCAGGCCAAAATGGGAATACACCCATCGCTATCGCTTCCAGAATAATGATTGGTATTTAGTAGGAGCTACCATTGAATATAGTGCTCCCTGTGATTATTTTGATAAGCTGGACTATAACCTGATCACTGGTGATCTTATAGTAGAACATATCACTGAAAGCTGTAATGAGAATGGAATTTCCGATGCAACAAAACATGAGAAAAAAATAAAAATAAAAAAACCGCTGTTGCTTATGAATAATTTTAACCCAGGCAAAAATGAAATTGAAATATCTGGCAAGATGTGGTATTACTGAGAAAGCAATTAAAAAATACTCGTTCCAATGATAATGAGTATACTTGCTATATGATCCTACAAAAAAAAATGTAGAATGGGAAAAGATGACGACATGAGAAATTAATGAGAACTATAACTAGTTAGAAATACAAAAAAACACTTTAAACCAATTTTTAAAATATGAGAAAACTATTTGTACTATTTTTTGTCCTTTATGGATGTACACTATTTGGGCAAGAAAAAGAGGTAATAAAACCTAAGTATGTAATAATTGCGAACAATGAAATTATCACAGAAGCAGAACTTAACAAATTTGCTGTCGATGGATTGATAAAAAATGTAAATAATGGAGTATCTCAAAAAGAAAGAGATCAATTTGCGAAAAAATTCGGCAACAAAATTGGTGATAAAGAATTCATAATTAAAGTAGAAATACTGACTGAAAAAGAAAAGTTGGAACGTGCTAACCAACCTAAAAAAGCAGTGGTTAAAAATAAAAACGAAAACGAACTAAAGTTAAACATTGGAGATCCGGCAAGCGATTTTACCGTACAGATGATTGATGGTAAAAACATCACATTGTCGCATTTAAAAGGTAAAGTCGTTCTTGTAAATTACTGGGCCACTTGGTGTGCTCCTTGCCTTATGGAATTTACAGAAATTCCTGAAAAAATACTTCAACCGTTTAAAGGAAAGGACTTTGTATTAATTCCAATTTCTATTGCTGAAAGTAAAGAAAAAGTAGAGAAAAAAATGCAAGAAATGAAGAAATATGGAGTCACTTTTAATGTAGGTATTGACCCAACTAAAAAAATATGGGACCTCTATGCAACTGGCTCTATACCGAAGAATTTTGTAATTGACAAAAAAGGAGTTGTGAGATATGTTTCTATTGGAAATCCAGAGGGAAGTGTTGATAAATTAGCTGCAGAAATTAAAAAATTATTAGCCGAATAATAGCTGCCGCATACCAAGTAAAAATAGTCTTCACAATCTAAACATCCCATTATTAAATTGAGGAATTGAATATATATATACTAAAAAACGAGATTGATTTAGACCCATATTAAAACTATCTAGTTTAATTTAACAGATATAGCATATCCTCCTTTGGAATCATAATATACATTTTAAATATGAAATCATTTTATACATGCCTTTTCCTTCTTCTAATTTCCATTAGTTATTCTCAGGATATAATTCTTAAAGGAAAAATTTTAGATGAAAATAAATCCCCTCTACCTGGAGCAAATGTCTATTTTGAGGGAACCACTATTGGTACAATTACCGATGTTAATGGCTATTTCGAATTGAAGCTTGTTAGTGATATTAATTCAATATTAGTAATTAGCTACATCGGTTATGAAGACATTTTCATTAATGATCACTCAGTTTTTTTAAAAGAAAAAATACATGGAGTTTATTTACAACCTAAAGCGGAAACATTACAAGAAGTGGTCGTTAAAAGCCACTATTTTTCAAGAAAACAGTTTTTAACAGCGTTCAAAGAAAATTTCATTGGCAAAAAGAAAACTTGGAAGGAATGCACCATTGTTAATGAGGATGATTTGTATTTCGATTATGATTATTCTAATAATACGTTCATTGCAAAATGCGACGAACCTCTTATCATAAATAACAATCATTTAGGGTATCAAGTCATTTATAAACTTGAAGACTTTGAAGTAAAATTCGCCACAAAATCGCTTTCTTCAAGTCAAATGTTTCGATCTTTTTATTCTGGATTTTCAAGATTTATTGATATTGATAAGAATCAGAAAAAAATTAAAAGAAGACAAAAAGCTTACGAAAATTCAACGTTACAGTTTTTCAGATGGATATCTAAAGGTGATTGGACTGATAAAAGCTATCGTCTATTTGATGGTTCTTGGATGATCGATCCAGACCTTTATTTAAAAGTAGCACTTGAAAACAATGTATATAAGATAAGTGTTACCAATATTGAAAAAGATTTTAAACCGAAAAGAATTGTTTCAGAACTCAATATTCTATACCAAAAAAGACAGCAATCAAAGGTTATTTTCCAAACTAATGAGTTTACCATAGATAAGTTTGGATTAAACACTCAAATAGAGCATATCTATTTTTCAGGAGATATGATGAAAAAGAAAATTAGTGAGTTGCTTCCAGCTGATTATGGCATGTGATTACATGACTATAAATAATGAAGTGTGCTTTGTATGTAATAATTGCACTTATGGTACAATTTAAAAAGGTAATCGATTCACATAAAATTTGAACTTATTGTATGGTTCAGTACTGTGAAATTTTAAAAATAAAAAAATGCAAAGCTTTATAATTTGGATAACATTTACTCTGTTAACCACCTATTGGACAAATCCCAAAGAACTTGAAAGCAATAATGTAACTAGTAACATTGATTTCAAAGAACAAAAAAATGTACCCAATAAAACAATAAAATTCCTTTGGAGGGAGGAAAAATACGACGAGCAACTTAAGGGCAACTTTAACTTAATTACCATCAACACTGAGTATTGTAAAACTATAACTGGACCAGAAAAAGCAGCTTTGGCCTATGTTGCGACTTTTATCGGCAATGAATGCAGTTGGGATGGAAAGGCTACAACAGATAGAACCAATCTTAAATGCAAAATACCTACAGCTTTACAACTGGGGTATCAATGTTCAATAGAGCACTTAGGCTTTCTCCGAAAGTGGTTTCGACATGATAAAAGGACATTAAAGGAACTTGAGAGTTGCCCTACAATACCCGATGGAGCAACAGTACAAAATACCTTTGATGAAATTACATTAAGTGTTAAAGAAAATCAAATCATTGTTTCCTTTAAGGCTAATGGTGTTAACATTAGAGAGGGAAAGCGTTGGCGATGGAGCCAATCTGACTACTTTGAATTTAGTAAAAACAAAATTCGTTGGTTAAAAAAAGAGAAATCGCCCTTGACCTATGAGACGTTTAAAATTAGTGCTAATTAAAATGCAAAAACTAAAAGACTAATAAAGGCCCCTACCTCCTGAAGAACTGTTTTTATTTAGAGGTCCTCAAAATATTCATACTCAGGTTAAATTTGCATCTACTCTAAAATTTAAAAAATGAAGTCACGAATAGGAGAAAAGAGCAAATAACCAGCCTATTAAAAGATAGAAAATGAAAAAATCCCTAATCTTCCTTACTATTATAACAATGGTATCATGTGAAAGTAAGATTTCATTTACGTTTTTACCAGAACATAGCGCAACTGGAATATATAACCGAGACAATGAAAATAAAGGAAAAAAATATGTTTACTACAGTGTTCTTGTAAACAACCTTCCAAAAGAGAAGAAGGATTTAGAAAAACTATTATCTTTTTATCATTTAAAATTCAGGGACTCTATTTTTAATAACCCTGATATGGATACATTCTTGACCTGGTTCTATCAAAAAAATCACACAACATCTTATTTTATCAACAAAGCAGATGATCCCGGTGGTTTTTCTAGTGAAATACTATCCGATTATTATGAAAAATTTGGTATTGCAACAATAAAAACAACCCGAATAAGGGAAACCAATGAATTAAAAACAGAAATAACATTTACTAAATCGGCTATCAAAAATAACTACTAATGACCTATCTAAAGTTTTTTATAGTTCTATAACCTTTAAAGTAGCTTGAGAATATTCAACTTCATTAATACAACATTTTCTAGGGTTACTACATACTATAATGATCATTAAAATGAGAATACTATTAACTATACTAGGTATATTAATTTCAATCTCTTCATTCACTCAGGAATTAGATAAATCGGAAATAGTTCCTTTTCGATCTAGAAAGAATGGAAAGGTAGGATATATGAATGAAAACAATGAAATTATAGTAGAACCACAATATACCAGCGGGACCTACTTCAACAATAAAAAATATGCCACGGTTTCTATTGGTAATGATAGTTTAGAAAGGTTTGCAGTAATAGATCTTAAAGGAAACTACTTTATTGGGTTTGATGAGGGCTATGAACATATAGGTCTAAATTATACTTTTGAAAATTGGATCCTCATATCCAAAGTTGGAAAATACGGCTATATGAATGAGGAAAAGGAAATTTTAATTCCATTGGAATATGAACAATTAGGAGGTTTTTTCGGGCAGTTGGCTTTTGCTGAAAAGGATAACAAATATGGATACATTGATTCAGTAAACCGGATACTTATAGGCTTTCAATTTGACAAAGCTTCAAATTTTGGAAATTTACAACCGGACGGATTTAGATATGCTATGGTGGAAAAGGACCATAAAACTGGATATATAAATAACAATGGGGAACTTGTGATTTCATTTCTTTACGAGGAAGCTTATTCATTTCATAATGGACTTGCTGTAGTAAAAAAGGATGAAAAATTTGGTTGTGTAAATACAAAAGGGGCTGTTGTCATACCATTTGTATTTGATCATATTACTAATTCGGGTGAAATTATAAAGGCTCGAAAAGAATTGACATCAAGCAAAGAATTTTACTTTGACAGACAGGGAACATTGATTGGAACAAGCACTAATTGAAAACAATGATTAACTTAGCTATGTCACGATTTACACATAAATTATAATGAGTATACCTAAAATCCTTATTGTTGAAGATGAAGCTACTATCAGAAAAGAGCTGGAATGGTTAGTGGGTAAAAGACCAGAATTCATTCTTTTAGAAAGTGCAGTATGTATTGAAGATGCTGTGAAAAAGATCAACAAATTAAAACCCGACTTGATTTTAATGGATATACAACTACCCGATGGTACCGCATTTGAAATACTTAATCAAGTAAAGGATATCAAATTTTCTGTGATTTTTATCACCGCTTTTAACCATTTTGCGATAAAGGCAATTAAACACGGGGCTATAGACTATCTGTTAAAACCTATCGATGAGGCCGAATTATATGAAGCGCTGGACAATTATAACAATGATCACTCATTTTATACCTCTAAACAACTTGAAATTATAAATGAATATCAAAAAAGCATTAAACAACAAAATTCCAGAATTTGTATTTCTACACTGGAAAGTATAGAATTCTTTAAAATTACCGACATTATATACCTTTCTGGCGATGGCAGTTACACCCATTTTTATTTACAAGGAGGCAACAAAATTATCAGCTCAAAACCCTTGAAATTTTATGAAGAATTGCTGCCTACTGAACATTTCATTAAATGTCATCAATCCCATATCGTAAACACATCATCCATTGTCAGGTATTTGAAATCAGGCTTTATTGTTGTAAATAATGGTGTAGAAATTCCTGTTTCCACTCGTCGTAAGGAAACAGTCGTAAGGTTATTATCACAATTATAGCCTTCTATGAAAAACATCCTGTATCTACTGCTCTTCACAGTCTTAATTTCTTGTCAAAAGAAATTGAAAATAAAAGATGAATCACCAACACTGCTTCTTGAACAATTAAAACAGGAAGCAAAAGGAATGGTAAATATCAATTCCGACAGCAGCATTGTTTATTGGAACCAAGCACTGGATCGTTCCGATTATAATAAACAGAATGCACCCTTGGCATACATCCATTACGAATTGGCTAAAGTGTATGCAAAAACAGATCTAACAAAATCAAAAACACATATAGAAACAGCTTTGGGCCTTATTGAAAAAGAATCTGATTTTTTTGACATCAAAGTTTCAATTTATAATGGGCTGGCGAATATTTACCTGATTGAAGGAAAAACTTTTCAATCCAACCACTATTATAATAAAGCCGCAGCTTTAATTTCCGCTCATCCCAATGAAATAGAACCCAAAGCCAAGATTATTTGTCTGGTAAATTGTGCCCAGGAAAATTTCAACTCTTCACAAGTTGAAAAAGCAACGGAACAGAATTATATGGCCTTACAAACGGCTTTCAGCAATAAAAATAGTTTAGATCAGAACTTCTATTTCAACAACTTATTCAGGATTTACACGCAGCTATTTAAAATTTACCAGCAAACCAATCAATTGGACTCCCTTAAGCTATACAACCAAAAAGTTGGCGAAATTTATCAAATTTTGAACAATGATAAAGTGAGCCGGTTCTATTACGAACAAAAGGCTACTATCTATACAGAGGAACGGCAATTGGATTCAGCTATTTTTTACACTAAAAAATCTGAAGCATTGGATAAAAAGAGTTACGCCCAAACCAACCTAAATATCCATAGGATTAATCTCTACACTGTTTACACCAATTTAATTACTCTATATGCACTTTCAGGACAATATGACAAAGCCGAAAAATACATACAGGAAGCTTCGGAAATTGAAAAATCAATCAGCATAAATTATAATTCCAAATTCAACAATAGAATGGCGCAGGCACAGTATTATCTTCAAAAGAGAAATTTAGACGCCTACCGAAAACTTCATCTGGAAAGCTTAACTATCAAGGATGCTTTACAGGCTAGCAATAGCGCGAAAGCCATAGCCGAAATATCCGTTATTTACGACGTAGAATCGAAAAAGAAATCAATTGCTCTACTTAATAAAACTGTAACTACTACTAACCAAAAATTAGAATCAAGAACTCTTTTATTAATTATCAGCGCTTTATTGTTCCTAATAGTCATTGGATTTATCAGTTTTTATATATACGTCCATAAGCAAAAAAACAGGTTGGAAGCCAAAGAAAAAATGCTGCTCCAGCAAAAGCTCTTGCGCACCCAGATGGAGCCCCACTTTATTTTCAATACACTATCATCTTTACAAAGTTTTATTCGGTTTGAAGAAAAGGAAAAATCAATTAAATATTTAAACCTGTTCAGTAAACTCTTAAGAAGTAGTCTTGAGATGAGCAGGAACGATTATATCGCTTTGGAAGATGAACTTGAGGCCATAAAAAACTATCTGACTCTCCAACAGATGCGACTTAACCATAACTTTGAGTTTGATATTTTAATAGTAGGTGACATTTTAGGGGTGATGATACCACCAATGTTAATTCAACCATTTGTTGAAAATGCTGTGATTCATGGTGTTACGCCCTTAAAGGAAAAAGGAGAAATCCGTATTCGTATTGATTTAGATGACCATCTTATAACTGTTGAGATATTAGACAACGGCAAAGGAAGTAACAAGTCTCCTGGCCACACATCATTATCAGGAAGTATTGCTAAGGAAAGAATGGAACTGTTGTTTAAAGAGACCTCAAAAAAAGGAACGATATTAATTTCTCAAACACCAAAAAATTATTTAGTCGTTTTAAAAATCCCCTACAATACCGTGTAATCTTACCATTATTATTCAAATTTATAATATGGCCAAACGTATTTACATTCGCTAATAGCGTATATATATCTTAAAAAAATACTTTATCTTGTATTTTTATATTTGTTAATATCCAATCTTTAAGCAATACAATTTCCATGTAACCATAACCTAAGTTCTCAGTTTTGAGACATCCAACCTCAACCAAAATATTAGCCATCAAATATGAATAAAATTATTACACTATTGATAACTCTACTATTAATAAGTGGATGTTCACCAAAAATCAATGAGCATTTTGAACAGAATAGGTATGTTAAAAACTTTAATGTTCATCTTGTGAATGACTCTTTACAATTATATTTTAAATCACCATCGGATATAACCTATACGAGAGAAAGAAAAGCATTAAAGAAGGTAATTCGAAATGTCGGTTTTAAATTAAAAGACAGTGTACTAGTTTATGGAAAAACTTTAGACCCTCCGTATGAGTATTTTGTAACGGTATCAAGAAACGGCCAACAAGAATATCCTGAGAACTTGGTTGTTTTTGACACATTGATCAACAATAAAACGATTCAATTTGTCGGGAATCCGTTAGCTGAAAACTCAAAAAGAACTCTGGAAATTGATTTGAATACTATTTTTAAAAGCTTAGAAGTAGGCGAAAGCTACAGAAAAGAGATTAGTACCATTATGGATATTGTTCAGAAGCACAAAAATTCAAACAAATTCTATGCAATTCTTAATGAAATACACGAATTTCCAGTATATGATAAACAAGAAGAATGGACCAAATTGCAAATGGCACTTACCTTTTCTTCATTCTTGGGAAAAAATGAATTTTATGATACTTACCTAAATCAACTGGAATCCAGATTCAAACCTAACGATACTATTTCCAAGAAAATAATAGAAAATTCAAAAACGGGTAATGATGTCATTGAAACGATAATCAAGGAAGCTGAAAAGCATAAAATAGTAATGATTAACGAAAATCACTACTACTCTAACCATAGGTTATTGGTGTCCGATGTATTAGTCAAATTGAAAGAAATCGGATATAAGTATTTGGCATTGGAGGCTCTGGGTATTAAGCAGGATAGTCTATTAAATTTAAAAAATGCATATCCAACTTTGGAAAGTGGATTTTATACTAGTGAACAGAATTATTCAAATCTCATCAGAAAAGCTAAAGAACTAGGATATGAGTTTATAGCATATGAAAACACAGACCATACTAAAAACAGAGAAATTGGACAAGCCGAAAATTTATACAACAAGACTTTCAAAATTGACCCCGAAAGTAAAGTTTTGGTACTTGCCGGAATTGACCATATACTTGAAAAACCAACCAGTAGAGGTAAAGAATGGATGGCTACAATATTCAAGAATACATACAATATTGACCCACTTACCATAAGTCAAACTCACTTGAACTCTTACAGAAATTTAATTAAATCAACCTATGGAATTATCAGCAGTAATTTTTTTAATAATGAACGATTGAGCTCCGTAGATTACTTGGTTCTAAACAACAATCAAACTAATGTAATACAAAACTTATTTACCTCATTTAATTACAAAAATAACAGAGAAGATAATGTCCAGGTAGCTCTATTCTATGGAAATGAAATTAAAAATAAGTATGATTACCATAAGAAAGTGCCCTATTTTACCACGATACTGAAATCGGGTAAAAAACAGGAGTTGCCAATAGATGAAAATCAGAAAACACACCTATATACATTTGATGAAAATGGAAAATTGATTGATGAACAGATAATTACAACAAATAGCAATAGATAGTTTAATGATTAGACCTTCATTGATAGATTATATGAAAATATTAGTTTTAATGATTTTACCTTTTGTAATGAGTTGTCAAGAAGCTGTTCCAATTGATTTGTCTATGCTTGACGATGCTATAGATGTTAAAACAGCCTTGGATAATATGAGCATTAGAAATGTTCAAACCCAAAACGGGTATTGGGAAATTGTAAAAACAGGAGAAAAAGTAGAAGCTAAACTTCGGGATAATGGAAATATATCTACAATTTATTCCTTAAAAGGAGAACAGGAGGAGAAATTGTTTGCTTTCGCCAATTTCAATATAAAAAAAAATACAGGTGGCAAAATAGTAGAAAATGGAAACAAAATAGTATTTGTAAACATTACATTGGAAGCTACGGAAACATTTAAGGTTTTAGAGCATTTAAAAGAGAAACTAGGCATTCCTGATCAAATAATTAGTGATAGCGTCTTTTATAATGCAGCAGACGATAAAGTGAATTTGATTTTAAAGAACGTTGAACAGGACAATGTGAAAATACAAAAAGACGAATTTGAAGACGAATATTTGGTCTATCCACTACATTTTGTTTGGAACCAAAATGGGTATATCTATAAATACACTTTGATTATTAATGAAACATCATTCAGCAATGATTTAGTGATTCTTTCCAAAAAGGCATTTAATGACAAACTGATCTTTGGCTATCATAATCCCAAAGAGGATCCGATATTCAAAGTTTACTTTGAGGAATAAATTTTAAACATTATGGTCTAGTTATAGTGGCAGTACACTATAGAACAAATTCATATGAGAAGAAAAATCTTTATTATCATTGGAATTTTGGTAGTTGTTAGCCTATCAACTTTAGGATATGTTTTAGTCAACCAATTAAGTCATCTAGGAAATACAACGGGCGGAAGAGCTCCGGATTATCCCTATTTCATTTTAACGGATCCAATCAAAATCAAAAAAATAGTTGTTCCCAAAGGAACAAAACTGACTTACGAGGAGCATTTTTACAAAGCGGGACAACAAACTCGACTAATGAATGAAAAAAAGCTTACACGTATAGAGTTACCAGAAGGAAAAACAATAGATTGGGGCGGTGTTCCCGTATTTATGATTATAAAGTTTAGCAATCCTGAAATTCCAGGATTTTCAGTATATCCTAACTTTAAACAAGTTAGCAACTACAAAAAAACAAAATTCTCTCAACTCCTAGAAACATCTAGTTGTAAAAATGAAATAGATTTCACCATAAAAAATACGGATGATTGGTCTTTCAATGGTAATAATATTACTAAAGTGCTTGATTGTGGAATAAAACTTTTATACTATGGGGAAGATGAGAAACACACAAAACAAGAAGAGCTATATAAAGAGCTTAAAAATGCAAAATAAAATAAAATAAACAATCACCCTATTTATCACTAATAACTATTTAGTAGTTTACGGTTGTTCAATTGTAAATCATTTGCAATATATTGATACTCCGTCTAATTAAAATGATTCTTACATCCTCCTAACATCTAGTAAAATTAATATAATAAGAGAATCATCAAGTGTATTAAAGTATCTGAAGTCTTGCTACAAAGATAAAGAATGGCTCAAATCTATAATTCACCCAAGCGAATTTACATTTGATATCAGCGCTTTTAAATCACTGAAATATAGTATCTTTTGTCAGTCTATATTTGGGTATGTACAATCTCATTGCAAAACTGTTTTCTGATAGCCTGAGCTGGTAGTTTCAGTTATATGTAAATGACGTTTTTAGCTACGTAAAAAGATAGTTATAGAACCACTACTTTTTAAAACTACATGCAATTAATGAACAGCATCCAAAGATTTAAAAATATCACAATATTACTTTTCATCATCTTATTATTATCCTCTTGTGTATCAAGACTAATACGGCCTACCTTAACCGGTACTATTGTAGATTTTGAGGGAAATCCTATTGAAAATTGCTCTGTTGGTTCAGTAAAAACTGATAAAGATGGATATTTTGAATTAGTAGAAATTCGTAAAAATAGATTCTATTTTACGGAGCTCTTTAAAATGGAGGCTCCCCCAATTTTTATTTCCGAACCTATACATAAGGATGGATATATAGATGAGAAAATAGAAATCTTTCATAAATATGGAGGTGGTCTACCCAAGGGAGCAACATGGAACTTGGACAGCATCCATTTAATGAAATCCTCATTTGATGAGTATTCAAAACTTTTACAAAACTCTTGGTTAGCCGTGGATATGCCAGATGAAAATACACTCTATTTGTTAAGGAATAACTTTAAAAAGCGCTGCAAAACAAAAAAATGCAACACTATATCCAACAAACTTGATACTAACATCACTAAATCACCCAAAAATTCCAACGTAACACGTATCCATCTAAAACTGAAAGAAAACGGGCAAATGGATATTGTTAAAATAATTCATTATAGAAACATAAGCAGTACAAACCCCAATTTTAAGGAGAATGATACACTTCGAACCCAAGGTAAATGGTTTTTAAATTCAGGCTATCTACGACTTTCAAGCAACTTGGAAGAAATAGAAGGTACCTACCATATTTCTCCAGCTGAAAACGTTGGATACCAATATGTAGTGCTCAGAAGATTCAAAAATAGATAATAGAATGGTAAAGATCTAATAAATACATACATCGTAATGAAAACTAATCTTATTCTTTTGTTCATTCTTTTCTATTGCGTTGCTTGCCACAACAAAAGCAATAAGGTAAAGAACGTAACTAATTTTGAAAAAATATCAAATCTTCACCCATTAAGTGATCCCACAGATTTAAAAAAGACCACTAATGACGTAAACTTATCCTTGCAAAAAATCAATTTTCAGAATAAACAAAGAGACACGGTATTGTTTAAAGAACAAAATGATGATGGAGATTATTTCTTGTTTATTGTAACCCAAGGAAAACAAGAAATGACACTGATTTACAATGGCAATATTCTCAATGGCAAAAATTTTCTAAGAGGGGATAAAATAATCATAGAATGGGAATTGGATAGCATTAAAAATGCAGGCGATGACGAAGTACTTGATTATGTGAAACGGATAAGGAAAGTAAAAAAGATAGAAGACGGAAAGCTATCCCTGTATAGAAAGGAACACAATAAACCCATTGAGTATGTTTCTAATAAAGAAGTAGATAATTATAGTCAGCATTTTATAAATCAGGTCCACAATATTGTGGAATATGTGGTGGCTAATTCCAAGGCAGAGACATTACAACGAGTACTAGAAACTCCCAATTCCACCCTATTTTACTCCATTTCAGAAATTGAAAAAGCCAATAGAATGTATTATCTATATCACATTTCCAGTAAAATGGATGGTCAGCTTAAAGATATTCAACAAATATATCAGGATGTTGAAAGAGCATCCTTGTTCGAATATGATGCAGTAACTGATTCTTTAGTAGTTATAGACTGAAGAAATGATACCTACTAAAATAAAATTAGTCATCAAAAATCAATGCAATTATCAAACTAATAAACCAATAAAGCAGTAGAATTTTAAACCTTACTTACTATGAATATTAAATTTCTTATAATTAGTAACATCCTGTTAATGATGGGAAACATAGTATTTGGACAAGCCACACCTCAAATACATATTAAATATTCAAAATTGCTAGCCACCTACGATTTTGTTCAAAAACTATCAGATTACTATCCTGACAATAAGAGCAAAGAAACTTTTAAGGCATCAAAATATAATGTAGCTGAATATACCGATTTGTTAATTCAGTTTGATACGTTACATATGGTAGAATCCTATCATTTTCAAGGCTATCCTTCAGGTCAGAAAAGTCCGGTATCAACAACGGCACTAATGGAAAGAAATTTGATAAACGCTTCATCAATAGAAGAATTTAAAAGGCTTAGTTTTGGAATCATACCCAACACAGAACTTTTAGCATTTTCCAATATTCTGTCTCGGTTTGAGCCTGTTTATGACGCATTAATTTATCAGCCTAATAAAGAAAAGTTTGAAGAAAAGTTGAAATCTTTGGACGATTATGTGCAAAATACGCACTTAGCAGACTATTTTGAAACAGGTTTGAAATTTTATAATGCGATATGGGATTATTCTGTATCTATCGATATAGCAATTATTCCTTCTATTAGTGATGGGGGGTTTACGGCAAATGCTTTCTTAAATAATGCGGTAAGTGAGGTGCCTTTAAATTTTGCCCACAACGACATTCTATTTTGTGTCTTAATGCACGAAATATTTCATAATGTGTATGATTGGCAATCCTTGGAGGTGAAAAAGAATATTGAATCATGGTTTCTTGCCAATCCATCGCCTAACAGTCAATATGCTTATTCTCTTCTGAACGAGGCATTGGCAACCGCAATGGGCAATGGGTATATTTATGAAGGAATTAATGGGAAAACAGAAAAAGATCAATGGTATAATATGAAATACATCGATCAAATGGCTCAAGCAATATATCCAATGGTCAAGGAGTATGCAAATAACAAAAAACCAATAGATAACCATTTTATTGACGCTTATATTAAAACATATGATGAAAATTTTCCTGAATGGACAAAGGAACTAGATCATATCTTAACATACCGATATATACTCACTGATGATGAAAATGACTTCAGCTATTTTATAAAGAATTATAGATATGCCAATCAATCTGCTTATGGCACACCCATAAACCAGAATAGTTTGGACAAAATGAAACAAAGACCGATAACCAAGATAATTATTGTTTCCCAGAAAAATGAAATTAAACTAGAGTGGATTAAAAATACGTTCCCTGAACTTAAAAATTGGACATACAACACTAAGAAGGAATTTATACATACAACTGACTTAGCAGATAAAACTAAATTAATAGTAGTGAATCGTATCAATTCAAACTTTAAGGAACTGTTTGAAAATACTTTTAAAAACAAAAAATTAGATTAAATGAAAAAAACATTCTACATTCTTTTTTTACTCGCTTTAATTAGTAACATAAGTATTGCTCAAGTAGCCAAAATTCAGTATTTGGAAAATTTGCCATATGATAAATATGAATTAAAGAATGCTACAGACAGCCTAACTTTTTATCTTTCTGTGAATTCTTCTAAAGAACATCTTCCCTTAGTAGTCTTTGTACAAGGTTCTGGTATGAACTCTCTATTCACCAAAACAGAAAGTGGGCGTATAAGATCTGAATACGGACACTCATCCCTATTTGGAATATCGGAAGATAAATTCAGAATCCTAATCGTTGAAAAACCGGGTGTGCGCTATTTACAAACAGGCCCATCTAAATCATTTGATCACAAATTTTCACTCGAATCCTGGGCTGAAACTATTGTGAATGCAATAAATTATACACTTATAAACGAACCAATAGCTAAAGACAAAGTTTTGATAATCGGTCATTCCGAAGGAGGTTTAGTTTCTTCGCGTGTGGCTAGATTACTAAATGACAAAGTTTCTAATGTCGCTATCCTCGCTGGTGAGGGTCCCACTCAATTATATAGTCTTTACAAATTTGCAGCTGATGGCACTTTTTTCAATACAAAAGAACACAATATGCCCACTGCTTCTGAAAGATTGACTTATTTGGAAAGAAACTGGAAAGAGATCCAATTCGACCCTTTCAGTACAGAAAAGAAATTTATGGGTTTTACTTATTTAAGATGGTCAAGTATGTTAAGTACCTCAGTAATGGAGGAATTAAAACATTTTAATAATAAAATTTTACTGGTACAAGGAAGTGAAGATAAAAATGTACATCCGGAAACTGCCATAATTTCATTTACGACTTTACTAACAAAAGGAAAAAATGTACAATTGGAAATAATTGAAAATGCAGACCATTCCTTTAACATTTCAGGAATGCCCACACTCGATGGTTGGAATCTTACCTTGACAAAAGTGATTGATTGGTTTTTAAATAATTAAATATACATGGAATAGCATAAAAGCCTTACTAAAAACCAATGCTGCAACTTCAGCAAAATGTAACTATTTAACAACCTCTACATTTCATTAAAGAACGAATTTCAATTAAAAGTTGTCGATCGTATTTATAGAGATGTTCCAATGGCGTTGATTTCGTCTTTTTGTTAATACATTTTATTACTAGACGAAAGCCAAATCACTTTAAAGATACATTTACTATTCTAACGAACAGATGATTTTAACAATTCGGTCAACCCGTTTCTAAAAATTATTTTGTTATCCGATTTGTTGACTTTTTTAACGGGATTGTTTGTGTTCCTTTTATACCACTGAAAACAAAAAAACCTGTAAATCATACGATTAACAGGTTTTTAATAAAGATTGATTTACTATTTTGTCGGGATGACTGGATTCGAACCAGCGACCCCTAGCACCCCATGCTAGTACGCTACCAGGCTGCGCTACATCCCGAAACAGGATTGCAAAAATAAAGGATAATTCTAATTTTACTATTATATTCAAAAGATATTTCCTGAATTGAAATTTGATTTTGATTTCTAGTTCAAAACTACTAATTATTCAAAAACATCAATGAAATCAAACACATAGAGCTTCCAAATGGAAGCTCTTACTCTATTTAGATAAATTTTCTAAATTGGCAATACCCAAAAAATTAATCATGAAGATCAAGTAATCGTTCTAATTCTTCATAACTCATTTCATTCCAATTAATAGTACTGTTAATTAAGGGAATTCCCTGAGATGTTGCTATTGTATTTCCAGCAGGTATTAGCATTAAACGCATATCAATCATAGGAGAGAGGGATTCAACACCGGAGGTTTGGCTAATTGAAGAAGTTACTCTATTCTCTCGGGTTTCATAAACTCTCCACATTTTTATATCATATGTAGCATTATTTCCATGAAATTTTCCAGGAACAGCACTAATAATATTTACATTTATTGATTCATTTAACCCTCTAAAATATACCAATAAGGTTCCACCTTTATCCACAAAATCATAAATAGAAGTTGCTCCCGTAAGTTGTGTAAGCGTTTGAACTTGAAAACTATTTAACTGAATACTTGCTGTCCCAAATCTGCCTTCAGTACTCCAAGATCTGCTAACCTCATTTCCTGTAAACCATTTTGTTGTAATTACATTTGCTGTTCCAGGTTCTCCTTTATCTCCTTTTAGGTTAATGGGGTTTCCCCAACCACTTTCAGTTTTAGGCCCATAAATACTTACCGAACCAAGATGAAAATAAAAATCACCGATTATCCCAACGTCAAGAGTTGGTTCCTCCATTCCACTGAGCAAGGTGTTACCATTTGTACCATCTTCACCATCTGTTCCCTTCAAAATAATAGGCACTCCCCACCCTGATGAAGTTTTAGGACCATAAAGTAAATAGTTCTGGGAATCTATGTAATAGTCACCAAAATTACCAACTACATCTGAGGGTGATTCATTGCCATATAGTAATAAATTCCCGTCAGTTCCCGGTATTCCTTGTGCACCTACATCTCCTTTAGGTCCTTTCGGTCCTTCAGGCCCCATTTCCCCATCCTTACTACATGAGACGCAAATCACAATAAAAATTGCCAATAATATACTTTCTACATTCTTCATTTTTGAATAATTAATAATTAATTAATTGTAGCGGAAAATTGTCCGTGAGAAACTTTAATCTCACCTTGAGTACCATAGCTCTCAGTACCAATAAAGTCAAATGTGCCTTTTAACTGATTATTACTGTTACTAACTATAGAAATGGTTCCCTTCCCAATATATTCTTTCCCACTAACCATATCGGTAAAAACCAACCAAAATCCATCTTGATTACTTAGATTGGCGACACTTTCAATTGGATACGTCCCTGCTTGAGGATGTGTAATAGAATTGTCAATAAAATTCTTGTAAAACGTCAAACTAAATGTGTGATCGTCATTTGAATTTCCATCATGATTTGAAATTAAATAATATGGATTATCACCTTCGACAGTAACTATAGACGAAGTTCCTTCTTTCGTTCCATTTATATCTCCTGATATTGTAAATGTCACTTTACCGTTGGCCATTCCTTTATCATTGTTAGTTTCATCTTTATCCCTTGTGCAGGATCCAAAAACAGCAATTGCAAAAAGAACTGTAATTATTGTATAAGTCTTCTTAGGTATCATACTTTAAAATTAATTTTGACATTAAAAACTAATTTGAGGAGTATCTATTAATTAAATTATCCCACTTACATAATTACAAGGCCCCAGAGGGACCTTGTAATCTAATAAAACTATGCTAATTCAAATAATAAAAATTCTAAATTTAATCTTCCAATTCAAGTAGCGCTTTCACTTCTTCATAACTCAAATCTTCCCAATTAATGTTTTTTCCATTCATATTTCGATTTGCAGACAATAACTTCCCAGCTGGAATTAATACAAAACGTAAATTAAGTATAGGTGCTATATTAGGTGCTGAGGAAAGTGCTGGAACACTTTTTACATAGGTGTACCTGAAGAATAAACTATTACTATTTGAAGCATTCAGTATCCAATCACTTTGTATATTATAAACATGATAGTCTGAAGATAAAACCGAAGCTTTATACCGTACTTCCCGGGGTAATGAACCAACACTTGCCTGAGATATAACAAAATTAGTGTCAGTGGCGTATACAAGTAAAGTACCTCCTTTAGATAAAAGAAAATCATGTAAAGAGGTAGCTCCAGTCTCCAATAAAGCATCAAGTGCATCCCCACCAATTCGATACTCCCTAGTGCCATAAGTGGAGGTATGATTGACGTCAATTCCTTTTAGCCACTGTGTCGCTATAACATTTGCAGTTCCATCATCTCCTTTATCTCCCTTGGCTCCTTTAAGACTTACTGGGGTACCCCATCCTGAATCTGTCTTCGGACCGTAAATACTTATTGAAGAAAGATGAAAATAAAAATCACCTATGGCTCCCACTTCCATCGTTGGAACAGTAATTCCGCTTAACAAAGTATTACCATCTTGACCATCTTGACCATCCTGACCATCCTGACCATCTTGACCATCAGCACCTTTTAAAACAATAGGAATGCCCCAACCTTCATTGGATTTAGGACCGTATAGCGTATAGTTCTGTGAATCTATATAGTAATCCCCTAAGTTACCTTCGGAATCTAAAGGAGGAACATTTCCATAAAGTAATAAATTCCCATCAGTTCCAGGTATTCCTTGAGCTCCTGTTTCTCCTTTAGGTCCTTGTGGTCCTTCTGGTCCCATGTCTCCTTCTTTACTACAAGAAGTAATACTCAACATAATGCCTAATGCCATAAGCAAACTGTAAAAACTTAGTTTTTTCATAAGTACAATTGATTTTTGTTAAAAATTAAATAATTAGTATTAATATTTAGATTATTTAGGGGGCTGCAAAGACGATTTTTCCCTCAACAGATACATTCTTACTAGTACCTGGTTCTTTAAACTTTCCATTAAATAATAAGGTAAGTGATGCCGTAATTCCCTTTTCTCCTGCATAGAAAACCTCATGTTCTTTATAATTCTCAAAGGTTACTTTACATTGAATAGGTTCATAGCGGTGTTCTGATCCCCAAATTCCAAAGGTGATTCCTCTTCCGTTGTACTCAGGTATGGGATTTTTGTTTTGGTCTAAATCTATTCCAATCCCTAGTTGAAATATTCCAGTGTCATACAACAGGGAAGAAAACACATTTACCTGAGCTTCTTCATCATAGGTAGGAAAAGTTACAGGACTAAAAACTCCTGCTATTGATTTTGGAATTTCCCCTGAGAACACTTCCCCTCCTTGAATTTCTATATGATAGCTGTGACTATTCAAAATAGCATTCTTAGGTTTACTATTTTCATCCACTTTACAGGAATTAAAAAGGAAAAAAATAGAAAGATAAAGAGTGATTGATTTAATTGTAATTTTCATAATAAGCATCGAATAATTCTTCCATTTAACTATGTGCATTCTTCTTAAAGTGCTATTCTTCACGTCTTTTAAATGATACATATAGTTTTCTTTTTGAGGAAGAGTTAAATTCAATTCCTACTTTTAACACATTATTTTCCATACTCCCAACCTTCCACTTAATTGTTTTTTCATTCCCAATCAAACTAATAACGGAGTCTTGAATTATCCAATTAAAATTCTTAATCTCAGGTTCGCAAGAGCTATTATACACCACCTCCTTAGCTGTTTTATCTTCAAAAAAAACAGTGTAATCTTTCCTGCAATTGTTCCCAACATGCTTGCTAGGTAGTATCCAACCTGACACATCTCCTCCCATAATTACACCTTCTTTTTCCCAAGTTCCAACTATCGAATCCTCTAGTGAAACTTGAGCATTTATAATCGAATTCGACAAGAAAAAAATCACTGTAATTAATTTTGAATACAAAAAGAATATCTTCATTTGAACAATTGTAAATTGATTATTACTTTGAAAATTGGTGATTTATGTTTAAAAGATTTAATTACCTCCATCAACACCCCAACCTAGATATTCTAAATCGGCATGCCCTTTAGAAATGTTTATATATATATTGTTCGCCAAGTTAAGATTTGGAAGGTCTGGCTTGATGTTACTTGCGCCTGTATAGGCATAGAAAGCAAAGTTTGGCAGGTCTTTAAATGTCGTATTTGAAACCGATAATTTTGGATTTGCATGCATATAAATAGCTCCTGAATCTACAATATTACCTACTGGGAAATCACCTTTTGCATGTTCTATAATTGCATGTGTAATTAAATTATCTTGTTGAGTAAAACCATAGTAAATCCCTCCCCAATTAGTGCCATTAGCGGCCTTTAAATGCACAGGATTCTCCTCAGTGCCAAGTATTTTGAGGCTTAAGTTATAATCAGTTCCATTGGGACTAACCTGTATATAGCCTTGAGGTTGAAACTGAATTTCCACACCTTCTTTTATAATAAGATGTCCTCCTCCAATAACACGAACTCTTCCATCCACTAAATAGGGTACATCTAGTTTATTCCAATTATTGGATGTTTCAATTGAATTGTGCTCAGGTGTAATATTCACAAAATCCAAAACATTTCCTTCAAAATGCGAAGTCTCATCCAAAATATGAACCTTATTGGCTGAAATTTTAATGGGCACATCCTGGCACTCCTTAATGGTTAAATTAGAAACCTCTACCGTAGCTTGGGCACCTATGCCATGTAAGTCCAGCCCTATATTTCCGCTATTACTTATTTCTACATGGTTTAATGTAAGTGATTGAGGAGTTGTTCCTGATACACCTCGAACTGCAATACTTCCCTCATAAATTGGAGATGAAGTGGTTAAATTTTGCGATCCAGCATACCTTATTTTTGCATGTTCAATAACATTGTTAGTATTATAAGCCTCTGTAAAAAATAATCCCCTCCAATGACCAGCGTTCTCAGAAGTTCCAGTAAAAACAATAGGATCATTAAAAGTACCTTTAGCTTCAAAAATCTTGTTACCGAGAGTAATAAACATTCCAGCGTTATATTCAAATGCAATAACAACTCCAGGTTCAATCTTTAATCCTGCCTCAACACGTGTCCAACAATCAATTAAATAATCAACAGGTCGATTTGGATCATTTTCAAGAATCCGATCTTGATTAAAATAATCACATGGTAATTCTATAGGAGGTAAAATTTCTGCAATTGGATCCTTTTCATCTTCCTTGGAGCAGGAGGTAAGAAAAAGGATACTGAAAATAAGTATACAGAAAAGAGTACGTGTTTGTGAAATATAAATATTCATAAAAATCAATGTTATAGGTTAAACTTTAATCCTCCTGATAATACTAATTGACCACTATCAACTATTACGTATTTAAGTTCAGCAAATGGGGTGATTTTCTTACTATTAAGAAAATGGATCCCAGAACCAAGATTAAGCCCTACTCTACCATCAGACCAAGAACCATTAATTCCCCATGCTTGATCATAAGAAACCTTAATACTATTATAGCTAAGACCCGCAAATCCATAAAAATCAAGATTAGCCTGCTTTATGAAATAATAATTTGCATTGGCGTTTACCTCTAACCAATTCATTTTAACTCCATATTCCTCTTTTGGCAGATAGTATACAATCGAAGGGGAAATAGAGAGTTTTTCAGAAATAGTGAATTCAGCATTTGCTCCAATTCCAAGATTTTCAATTTCTGTTCCGTAAGCCAGAAAGACTCCGATTTTTGGTTTTTCTTGTGCATTTACGCTCAAGAAAAGACCAATCAATAAGCAAAAACTTAGTGATAGTTTCTTCATTTTTTAGATGTTTTTAAATAAGTGTTCGCTATTTATACCTCGAAACGAAAAAAGTAAACATCCAAAATGAAATTTTTTATCTTTTTTTTAAAATCCTCACAAAACACTTCAAAACAAATACTTACATTTTTTAAAAAATCCAAGAGGAAAAAAATTAGCTCATTAGGCATTAGGAAAAGAATCTAATTTTAGTATGTTTACATTTAACTAATCAAAGTATTAATGATTAAGGATCAATACCTGATAGATAAACTCAAGGAAAAGGAGCTAAAAATTTTGGACAAAATATACCTTGACTATAAGGATGATTTTTTCTTATATGCTAAAACATTTTCTATACCTAATGAGGATATTTATGATTTGTATCAAGAAATTATTATTAGCCTATATGAAAATGTTCAATTAGGAAAACTTACCAATCTTTCAAGTACACTAAAAACTTACCTATTTGCCATAGGAAAGAATAAGATATATAAGCTTTTAAATAAGGCTAATCGCCTAAATTCAGATCATACTGTTATTCATGCAGATAGTGAACTATGTGTTTTTGACATAGAGACTAACGATGAACAACAAGAAATCCTCAAAAGCGCTTTTGAGGAATTAGGAGGTAAATGTCAAGAAATATTGACCTTGTATTATTATGAAGGACAAAATTTAGATGATATCCAGAACACTTTAGGATACAGTTCTAAGGATGTTTTAAAAAGTCAAAAGTCCCGATGTTTGAAGAAACTTAAAGAATGTGTGAAGAAAAAAATATGAAGAGTGAAAATCTAATAGAAAAGTATTTTAACGGTAGTCTTTCTAAAGAAGAATTTCTTGAATTGGAAAAACGTATTGACGAAGATGAAAAACTTCGATTTTCCTTTTATGAACAACTAGAAGTTCAAAAGGCTATATCTAAAATAAAACATCAACCTTTAAAAGACAGGTTTAAAAAACTTGAAGAAAATCAAAAAAGAAAGAGAAATAGAAAATGGCCGATATATGCAGCAAGTATAGCAGCTATATTAACTACTATTTTCTTACTGTATGACCCTGCTGTAAATAATGAAATGCTATTCGCTGAACATTTCAGAGTTTACCCTAATGTCATTTTGCTTTCAAATAGAGGTGAAAACAACAAAGAAGATTTTGTTAAAGAAGCTTTTCTATTATATGAAACTAAAAACTATAAAAAAGCATCGGATGCTTTCAATAAGCTATATAGCATTAGCAAAGAGGACTATTTTCTATTCTACCAAGGTATCAGTCTACTAGCGGATAATAATTTTCAAAAAGGTATTGATGTTCTGGAAAATTATAATTGGGAAAAGAATAATAGCGACTTTACTCAAAAGGCCAATTGGTATTTAGGCCTGGCCTATTTAAAACAAAACAAACTTTTAATCTCAAAATCTTACTTTAATAAAGTGGCCAATTCTAATGACGATATTGCACCTCAAGCCATATTACTGCTTAAGGAATTAAATTAATCAAAAAAATCATTCTCAGTATATTTTCAAGCTATTTTATATTGCTTTTCCTTTTGTAAAAACCAATGATGATACCCGTAATTATGAGTATAAAAGCTCCATATTTCCAAAAATTAGGGAAGCTCATTTCACTGATCGGATTAATATCCCCATTGATAACAAAACCTGCCCAATAATAAGGATGACTTTTAAGAGGATTGTTCTTAATAAAATCAAGTTTAGCCATTTTCAAAGCTTCATCTTTATCTTTCCCATCATCCAAAAATTTATAAAAGGATACCATAAGCTCAGAAGTTTCTTCATCTGGAACATCCCATAAACTATATACACTGGAACGTACTCCGGAAAAGGCCAGGGCTCTAGATAAACTTAACAAGCCCTCACCAGCCACAAACATCCCAACTCCTGTACTACAAGCACTTAAAACAACTAATTCCGCTGGAAAATGTAATTTATACAAGGTTTTTAAACCAAACATATGATTATTTTGAAAAACCAAACTTGACTCAGCATCATTCTCGGTATCTAATAAAGCATGCATGGCCAAATGATATACCTTATACAAACCTGTGGTTTTGATAAAATTTTCAACTGAAGCTTCATTTTTTTCATATAAATCTCCATTAAATAAGCCTACAATTTGTTTTGCTTCTTTGGTAGCTCCGTCAATTTTGTCGAATCTACCATTCCTACTATTTGAACTTTGTATTGGAGTTCCATCATACTCAGGAGCAAACGCTACTAACATTTTCTTATCCAATGATGATTTTTCTACAGTCTTGTTTAGCAAAAGCCATAAAGCTAAAGAATAACTATAATTGGTGCGGTGTGTCTCTAAAACTAGAGCATTACCTGAACTAAGTGTCTCAAAGGGCAAATAGTATAAAAATTCATCTGGAATGATTGTTAAATTGGTGTATTGGCTCAACTCCTTTTGTAAGGGTGCCAATAAATGCTGATAAACCTTTTTAGATAAGATATCTGTACTTTTTCTTGGATCTTGTAGAAGTTTATACAATTCAGTAACATCATTTTTTAATGATTTAGTATCAGTAAGGTCATACAACGATACATTTTTCTTCGAAATTAATATTACATACACCCTGTTGGACCCTAATACGTATTTAATAATAATATCATTTGCCTTTATGTTATGTCTAATTTTTTGAATAGACACTTCCTCTTTTAAAAAGGAAAAATACATTGGATCTTTTGAAACTATTTCAGCATCTAATACATTAAGTTGTTTCTCAATATTCGCAATTTCTTGCACAAGAGAGTCTTTTTTAAGTTCCTCTAGTTCTAACTGTAAAAGATTTCTTCTCAGAATAATATCTTCCGAATTATTAAGATACTTTAGTTGTTTCTTTTCAAATTCATTACGCAGTACCTGAGAGTTATTAGATTCTATTAATCTCAATATTTCCTCGGACAAACCTTTCTTTTGAAATACCAAGGTTTCAAGAAGGCCTTCATTAATAGATTTATTCAACTCATTTAAAGATGGATTATACTCCCCATTCTGATAATAGTTTGAAAAAACTCGAGCACTTAACTCATATAAATAGTTTGCAAACCTTACATCTTCATTTTTCTTTGTTCTTGTATACTTTTCTTTATAAAACTCTGCAGCACTCTTTATAGCCAAGATAAAGAATGAACTATTGCGATTTTTGAAATCATCAACTGTGATTTGAATGGGGCTAGTAATCGTATCATTTGCTAGGATCGAAAGGGCTTCAAAAAGAGTTAAATTAGCTTTATCCACAGAACCTTGTTTGATTTCAAGATTCGCCTTTTTTATAAGAATGTTTGTCAAATTAACTTCACCAATATTGACGACCTCATGTATTCCTTTTGCTTTATCTAAATAATGAATGGCTATATCATAATTTTCGCTTTCCATAAAAATTTTTGACATTGAACTATAAGCATTCATCGAATAATAAGGCTGATTATAATCTTTTGATAATCTTAAAGATTTTTCTAAATAGATTTTAGCCTTGGTGGATTCCTTTTGAGTGATAAAATAATCTCCAACGTTAGTTAAGGATGCTAAATAATGATGAACATTAGTATTTTTATCCTTTTCAGGAAGAAGTTTAAAATAGTTACTAAATTCATTTAGTCTTTTCTCTACTTGCCAGGAACGATTTGTAAAGGTGTCATAAATTACCCTTAACCTAAAAAGGCTACTTTTCTCATTTGGTAACGTTAATCGAGTTGAAATCTTTTCTATTGAATTGTACAGTTCAGTTACTTTATGGACATCTCCGTATTCCATGTAAAGCTTAATAAGATTCCCATAAATGGTTAAGAGATAGCTAGGCGACACACTCTCGGTCTTTTCCCAATACTCCTTTGCCATTTCGAGACTTTTTAATCTTCCAGTAAAAAATCCAATCTTATTATAAGAGGTACCTAAATTATTATAAGCCAACCCTATATCAAAATTCTTGTCAGAATTAGACTCTAAATAATACTCAATTGATTGATTGTAAAGTTTAATTGCGTCATGAAACTTGCTCAGTCTATCATTAATATATCCCAAGTCATAAATATAATTTGCCCGAGTTACCATATCAATTTCTGAATTTAGCAATGCTAAACCCTCATTACCTACCTCCAAGGACTTCTGCCATTGACCGGAGTAGGCTAAACAGTGATAAAGGCCATTATAAACATCTACCAAATAAGGGATGATCTTATCCTTCTGCTTATAACCTTCAACCAAAGACAGTACTCTTTCATAATTAGTAATGGCCTCTATATATTCACTACTAGCTTGTGCAAGTTTAGCATTACAAAAAGAAAGTTTACTTTGATAAAAACTATAATTTGGATTACTTTCTGAAATTGTTTCAATTATTTCCTTCCATTTAGCATGAGCCAATTCGTAATTCTTAACTTGAATTAGACTATCAGCTTGTATTAGAGATAAAGAAGTATTATCATTTCCTAAAACGGTAAGAGCACTAAACAAAAAAAATGGTAAAAAGAACTTAATATGTGTATTCATTAATTAAAATTTTCTTACAAATCCGAAATATACAGCTTTTATAATTAATCCTTTTTTTACCATATTAGCGTAATATTAATCTTACCGATATACACTTTAACAATTAACAGCTATATTCATGGTCTTAAGGATTTACTTTAAAATCACAAAAAAGGTCGCAGCATGCTTAAATCTATTATGTATTTTAAAAGCAAATTAATTTTAGTATTTTTCCATAAAATATCGGATATGAAACTAATACAATTAATGGTCATTATGTTTACAATGAGCTTCACCCTTGTGTCGTGTGCTCAACAAAAAGAACAAGGACCAATTCTGCATACACCTTTAGAGAATTCTTTTGACCTACAACCTGTTGTTGAGGGATTAAATATCCCCTGGGGAATGGCATTTTTACCAGATGGTAGTCTTCTAGTCACAGAAAAAGAAGGCAACCTTATCCATGTTAAAAACAATTCCAAGACTATAATTAAAGGGGTTCCTGAGGTGTATCTTAGAGGTCAAGGTGGTCTTCTAGATATAGCTCTTCATCCAAACTATAAAGACAACGGTTGGATTTATTTAACCTATGCACTTGCAGATGGTCAAGGAAGCGGAGGAAATACCGCTCTAATGCGTGCTAAAATAGATAACAATACCCTAGTTTCACATGAACTCTTATACAAGGCGACTCCCAATACAACGAAAGGAGTTCATTTCGGATCTCGTATAACCTTTGATAATGACGGGTATCTTTATTTTTCGATTGGCGATCGTGGTGACCATGATCTTAATCCACAAGACCTTAGTAGAGATGGGGGAAAAATATATAGATTACATGATGACGGTCAAATTCCTGTGGACAACCCATTTTTTAATACATCTGATGCAAAAAAAGCGGTGTATAGTTATGGCCATCGTAATCCACAAGGCATGATTAAACATCCAGAAACAGGGGCTATTTGGACACATGAACACGGCCCTAAAGGAGGAGATGAAATCAATATAATAAAGAAGGGTAAAAATTATGGATGGCCTATAATCACCTATGGTATTAATTATAGTGGGACACCTATAACCGATGTCACTGAAATGGAAGGAATGGAACAGCCTCTCTACTATTGGGTACCGTCAATTGCACCAAGTGGAATGGCATTTGTGACGAGTTCTGTATACCCTCAATGGAAAGGAAGTTTGCTTGTAGGCTCCTTATCATTTCAGTATTTGGAAAGACTAGAAATTAAAGATAATAAGGTTGTATCTCGTGAAAAATTACTTGTTGACATTGGTCGAGTTCGCAATGTAGTACAAGGTCCGGATGGTTATATTTACGTGGCAATTGAAGGAACCGGGATAGTCAAATTAGTTCCTAAAAAGTAATCTATAATTCATGGTAAAATTTATAATTCTAGGATATAGTATTGTTCTAATTACAGTATTCTGTGCTCTTAAACAAGATAATGAACTTCAACAAAGTGTTGCAAGAGGGGCTGTAGTGTATGCTGATTTTTGTATTACTTGTCATCAAGGAAACGGACAAGGAGTCCAAGGCGCATTTCCTCCACTTGCACAATCAGATTTCTTATTAAACAAGAGAGTTGAGAGTATCAAGGCAATTAAGTATGGTCTTAAGGGAGAGATTGTAGTTAATGGAGTCACCTATAATGGCAATATGGCTTCTCAAGGACTTTCTGATGAAGAAGTAGCAGATGTAATGAATTATATATTGAACTCTTGGGGAAATAAAGGAGGTAAAATAGTCACTGTAGAAGAAGTGACAAAAATAAAACGATAATCAATCCTTTTAAGCAATATTAGTACATTTGCCAAAAAACAATACACATGCTTATCATTGGAATTGCAGGGGGAACTGGTTGTGGTAAAACCACAGTAGTTAATCAAATTATTAATGAATTACCAGAAGATGAAGTGGGAGTAATTTCCCAAGATTCATACTATAACGATACCTCTCACCTTTCTTATGAAGAGAGAACCCGTATCAATTTTGACCATCCGCGTGCCATTGACTTTGACTTACTTGCTACACATTTACAAGAGCTTCGCAAGGGAAATACTATTGAGCAGCCAGTGTATTCATTTGTAAAACACAATAGAACTAAAGATACCATTCATACACATCCACGTAAAGTAATGATTGTAGAGGGTATTCTAATTCTCACACATCCCGATATCCGAGACATGTTTGATATCAAAATATTTGTACATGCCGATACAGATGAACGACTGATACGTCGCATACGTAGGGATATAAACGAAAGAGGTCGAGATATTGATGAAGTTCTTAATCGATACCAGACAACTCTAAAACCAATGCACGATCAGTTCATTGAGCCTACAAAAGAATTTGCTGATATTATTATTCCAAACAACAAATACAATACAGTTGCCGTTGATATTGTACGCACTATCATTCATAATAGGCTTGTTTAATGAATTTCAAAGAACTCATCCGCAATAAATGGTTTAAAATCTTCAGCAATATCTACGTGCTGATTCTCAGCTTCTTTGTTATTTGGATGTTGTTTTTTGATACCAATTCATGGCTTACTCACAGAGAATTATCCAAAGAAATTAAAAAATTGGAAAAACAACGTCAACATTTACTTCAAGAAATAAATGAAGATAAACAGCAAATAGAAAAGCTAAATACACTAGAGGGAATTGAAAAGTTTGGCCGAGAAGCCTATTACTTAAAAAAGGAAAATGAAGAAATATATCTTATTGAATACGATTCAACAGAAAAGTAAACAACTTCATTACGTAGATTTTTTTATTCTTTGAAAAGTCCCTTAGTTTTATAGAATGAAGCATTACATGTACCTGCCTCAAATAGGGCAATGCCAATAAATTCTATAAAATCCTTATAAATTCATTCAATACACCAATAAATTCTCATTGAATTAGCCTTCATTTCTGTAATTTTTACGAATTTTGAAACAGAAGAACTATGCTTTTATGGACGAATCATTATTTCATGAATTTCCTGAAGTTTCTCCTAAACAATGGAAACTGAAAATTCAATACGATCTTAAGGGGGCAGAATATACTACCTTACTGCATAAAACCCCTGAAGGGATAGACATCAAACCGTTTTATACGAAAGAAGATTATCCTGAAAACACTCCTTTAATGCCTTCAAGATGGCATATTACCCAACCTGTGTATGTAGCAAAGGAAAGCGCTGCTAGTAAAAAAATTACTGATTCATTGCAACGAGGAGCCGAAAGTATACTTGTAACAATTCCTTCGGAATCCATTTTATTGGATGAATTTGAAGCTTCTCTGTCGGAAGCAAATGCTCCAATTATTGTAAACCCACAATTTTTGTCTCTTGACTATCTTCAAAAGTTAGATCAATTTGCGAGCAGGCACAGTGCATCTGTAATAGTACTTAATGATCCGATTTCAAAACTGGCTAGAAGTGGTAATTGGTACCAAAATAAAAATTCCGATTTAGAAATTGTTAGAGATATACTATCAAAACAATTACATTTAAATTCAGGAATTTCTATTGATGCTTCTCTCTATCACAATGCGGGAGCTACAGCTGTACAAGAAATAGCCTATGCTATTGCACACGCTCATGAGTATCTTGCACTAAGTTCAGGAAAACACACATTTACTTTCCAAGTAGCAATAGGTCCTAACTACTTTATGGAAATTGCTAAATTACGTGCCCTCAGAATAGTGTGGCAAGCCCTGGCTAATGAATACACCAATTCTAGGGAGTGTATTATTTTAGCCCAACCTGGTATACGAAATAAAACCTTATATGATTACAATGTAAACCTTTTGCGTTCAACTACAGAATGTATGAGTGCAATCTTAGGAGGCGCAAACTACGTAAGTAATCTCCCTTATGATTCCATTTATCACAAATACAACGAGTTTTCAGACAGAATTGCACGAAACCAACTGCTTATACTTAAACACGAAAGTTATTTTGATAAAGTTGAAAATCCAGCCGATGGGGCCTATTATATCGAATCACTTACGGATCAACTAGCCTCAAAAGCTTTAGAATTATTTAAATCCATTGAGAACGGTGGAGGATTCTTAACACAGTTAAAAGAACATACCATTCAACGCAAAACAAAAGAAAGTGCAAGGGCTTCTCAGGAAGATTTCAATACTGGAAGACAAATCCTCATTGGAACTAATCAATACCCAAACCCTCAGGATCGAATGAAAGATTCCTTGGAGTTGTATCCTTTTGTAAAAACTGATAAACGTAAAACACTTATTGAGCCTATTATTGAGCGTCGTTTATCTGAAATAATGGAGCAAGAACGCCTAGCAACAGAATAATTCGTTTGAAAGATGAGTCGAAAAAACATTCAACATATTATCCTTCCCAAGGAAGAAATAATCAAAACTAATAGTATCATTCCTTCTAGCTTCACAACAGCTGAAGGAATCCAAGTGGACTCTGTTAACCATCCAGATATGCTTACCGGTGCCTCTCATGTAAATTTTGCTGCAGGAATACCACCTTTCCTTAGAGGTCCTTACAGTACTATGTATGTTCAAAAACCATGGACCATTCGTCAATACGCAGGATTTTCTACGGCAGAAGAAAGTAATGCGTTCTATAGACGAAATTTAGCAGCCGGTCAAAAAGGGCTCTCCGTTGCATTTGATTTAGCAACACATAGAGGATATGATTCTGACCACCAACGCGTAATTGGCGACGTCGGAAAAGCAGGAGTCGCAATAGATAGTGTAGAAGATATGAAAATACTCTTCGACCAAATCCCATTAGGAGAAATGTCCGTATCCATGACCATGAATGGAGCAGTACTCCCAATTATGGCATTTTATATAGTAGCGGCCGAAGAACAAGGAGTCAGTCCTGACAAATTAGCAGGAACAATCCAAAATGATATACTAAAGGAGTTCATGGTGCGTAATACCTACATTTATCCTCCTACTCCATCCATGAAAATTATTGCTGATATTTTTGAATTTACCAGCAAAAAAATGCCAAAATTTAATAGTATAAGTATTTCAGGGTATCATATGCAAGAAGCAGGTGCTACTGCTGACATTGAGCTTGCTTATACCTTAGCTGATGGTTTAGAATACATACGGACTGGTCTTGCAGCAGGAATGGACATAGATACATTTGCGCCTCGTCTTTCTTTCTTTTGGGCTATAGGTATGAACCATTTTATGGAGATTGCCAAAATGAGAGCTGCACGAATGTTGTGGGCTAAATTGGTAAAGCAATTCAATCCAAAGAATGAAAAGTCTCTTGCATTACGTACCCACTGTCAAACCAGTGGATGGAGTTTAACAGAACAAGACCCATTCAACAATGTGGCACGAACCAGTATTGAAGCTGCTGCTGCTGCTTTTGGTGGAACTCAAAGTTTACACACCAACGCTTTAGATGAGGCAATTGCTCTTCCCACCGACTTTTCTGCACGAATTGCAAGAAATACTCAATTGCACTTACAAAAAGAAACAGGAATAACTCAAACGGTTGACCCATGGGCAGGCAGTTACTATGTAGAAAAGCTTACTCATGACATCGTTGAAAAGGCATGGACTCTGATTGAAGAAGTTGAAGCCTTAGGAGGCATGACTAAAGCTATTGAAGCAGGTATACCCAAATTACGAATTGAAGAGGCTGCAGCCCGTAAACAAGCACGAATCGATAGTGGCCAAGATGTCATTGTGGGTGTTAACCGTTTCCGACTAGAAAAGGAAGACCCCCTTCATATACTTGAAGTAGACAATCAAGAAGTACGACGACAGCAAATAGAAAGATTGCAAACTCTTAAAGCCAATAGAAATAAAGCCAACGTAAAAATAGCATTACAGAAACTAACTGATGCAGCTACTTCAGGAACTGAAAATTTAGTAGCTTTAGCAATTGAAGCTGCCAGAGAACGTGCCACCCTAGGTGAAATAAGCAGTGCTTTAGAACAAGTTTTTGGCAGATATAAAGCAACCATTCAATCTTTTAGTGGCGTGTATAGCAAGGAAATAAACAACGATGAAACTTTTGAAAAAGCTCGAGTATTAGCCAATCGTTTTGCTGAACTGGAAGGGCGAAGACCGCGTATTATGATTGCCAAAATGGGACAAGATGGACACGATCGTGGTGCCAAGGTAGTTGCCACAGGTTATGCGGATGTAGGATTTGATGTGGATATCGGCCCTCTTTTCCAAACACCAGCGGAAGCGGCAAAACAAGCAGTTGAAAATGATGTACATATCCTTGGTGTATCTTCGCTGGCTGCCGGACACAAAACATTAGTTCCAGAGGTAATTTCAGAGTTAAAAAAACATGGCCGAGAGGATATCATGGTCATTGTTGGCGGGGTCATACCCCAACAAGATTATCAATTTCTGTTTGATGCTGGTGCAGTCGCAGTCTTTGGTCCAGGAACTAAAATAAGCGAAGCAGCCATTAGTTTATTAAACATTCTTTTAGAAGAATAAGCTAATTATAACCCTATCGTAGAAAGAGGTGTTTTATTGACACCTCTTTTTTATACCACACTAAAGATTAGTGCATTAACAAACTCCCAAAATAGTCCCTTTTTTATACTTCAAAATACCTATACCAGCTCAAATAAGGTCTGGTATAGCTAATCCACTAGATTAAATTATTTTTTTAACTCCAACATGGTACTTTTTCCTACCAATTTATACGCATTTTCTTTATTATAATTTTTTTCATACATTTAACTACTATCTCGGCTCGATAAAGAATGTACTAAACATTGATTTACAGTCATTTGTTGAACTAAAACCAAAGGCACAATGATTATAAAACACGAGAGTATAACCCCAGCATTAGAAGGCCTCTTTTGGGAAATAGATATTGAATGTGCCAAACACACCATACTCAATCCTCAACTTTTAAAAGCTTTAGGCCACTCAGGTCAATACTTAGAAACCACTTCCGAACAAATTAAAAATCTTATACATCCGGAGGATTTGGAAATAATTTCAAATCGATTTAATTCTATTATTCTAGATGACTTTAAATCACATTATACGTGTAAATACCGTGTAAAAAAACAAGACAATTCCTATGCATTCATTGAGGAATCTGGATTTTTAGTAAAAGACGAAAAGGGAAATCCAACCCGATTAATGGGTATGCTGAAGGACTATTCACCGGAAAGAATTAAAGAGTTACAAAAGTCATTACATCATGAAGTTATTCATCTCATGAAAAATGATGTATCACTTTCAAAAGCTCTCCATGAAGTCTTGGCCTACATTTCCCAATATGGTAATTTTATCCTAAGTGAAGTTTGGCTAGTAAGCGAGTATAAAAATGAAATCTTTTTACATACTCGTGGTCCTTCCAATAAAACGAACCGGAAATTCTATACTATTTCTGGTGCTATCAAATACTTTAAAAAAGGGAAAGGACTTCCCGGTATTGTCTGGAAGGAAAAAAGCACTCAATTATGGGATATTAATTCCATGAAAGAGAAAGGTGAAAGATATAAGGGGATCCAAGGAACTAGTATTGATACCATTTTTGGACTCCCCCTTATTCATGGCGAAACTGTAATTGGTGTTCTTGTTTTAGGGACCGATCAAGGACCAACCTGGCTAAATGATAATCAAACCATATTTGATTCTCTAAAACAATTTCTTGGCGCTGAAATCAAAAGACGATTGCAAGAAAAAGAGTTACATTCTTTTTTTAATAGTGCTCCTGATATTATGGCTGTGGCAGGGCCTGATGGCTACTTTAAAAAGGTTAATCCCGCTTTTTGCGACCTTCTAGGGTATACAGAAAAGGAACTTACCTCTACTCCTTTTATCACATTCATACATCCGAACGATCTTAAAGACACTTCCAAGGAATACGAAGAAACTATTACTGGAGACCGAAAAGCCACCAATTTTGTAAATAGATACAGAACTAAGAGTGGTCATTACAAATGGATTTCATGGAGTTCTTCTACTGCTTTTGCAGAAGCTGGTTATGTATTTGCATATGGTAGAGATATTACAGATAAAAAAGAATTACAAGACTTACTCAATAGAGTTTCTAATATGGCCCGCATTGGTGGTTGGGAAATAGATTTTATTAACAAAATTCATTATTGGTCTCCTATAACCAAAGAAATCCATGAAGTTTCTATGGATTTTCAACCCAATTTGAAAACTGCTATAGATTTTTATAGAGAAGACGTTAGGAACAACGTGAATGATATCGTTAATAACACCCTTAGTAATGGCGACCCATTTGATTTTGAAATGCCTATAATAACTGCATTAGGTAATGAAAAGTGGATAAGAGCAATCGGGCAGGCTGAATTCGCCAATGACGGCACCTGCCTTAGATTATTTGGAAGTTTTCAAGATATAAGTGATCATAAAGAAACTGCCTTACGTCTAAAAAGTATATCCGATAATGTCCCAGGTGTGATTTTTCAATATCACTACAATACAGATGGATCTGATAGCCTTAATTATGTAAGTGAAGGAGCTTATGAGATTTGGGGCCTTACTCCAGATGAATGTATGAATGATTCCTCTACCGTATGGAAAGGTATTGCTAAGGGAGGAGATATTGATGGACTAAAACAATCCATTATTGATTCGGCTACCAGCTTTAAACAATGGCAATATCAATGGAAATATATAAAACCTGACGGAAGCGTACGATATCATAAAGGAATTGGAAATCCTAAACAAATGCCTGATGGTAGCGTACGTTGGGATTCTATAATAGTGGACGACACAGACAAAAAAATAGCAGAGCTTGAACTGGATAGAAAAAACAACTATCTGTCAGTAATATCTCAAGTAGTAAGTTGCTTTGTGTTTCACGATAATTGGTTTACAGCCCTTGAAGAGGTATTTGAACTTACGGGTAAAGCTTTAAAGGTAGATAGGGTGTATTATTTTGAAAACTATCATGATTCTGTCGCCGGTAAGCTTTTTAGCAGTCAAAAATATGAGTGGACTAATGGAATTGTATCTCCTGAAATAGATAATCCAAAAATGCAACATATGGATTCCTTGCAATTTCCAGAATTATTCGACCCATTGATCCATGATAAAATTTGTGTCGCCAATGTGAAAGAACTACCAAAAGGAGCATATAAACGCATATTGATATCTCAGGATGTTGTTTCAATTTTAGTACTTCCCGTGGAAGTAGAAGGTTATTTTTACGGTTTTGTGGGATTTGACAATTGCTTGCAAGAACGTGATTGGACAGAATGGGACATCGCCTTTCTTAAAAGCATAACCTCGAATTTAGCTTCTGCCATACAAAAACAAAAGGCTAGATTCGCATTAGAAAAAGCATTCAATGAGAAAAACACTGTTCTTGAAAGCATAGGAGATGGTTTTTTTACATTAAACCAAGAATGGGAAATCACCTATTGGAATACCTCTGCGGAAATCATAACTGGCATCCCCAAGGAAGACATTATAAATAAAGATTTCACAGAGCTATTTCCTGAAATTTTTGGTGAAAAGTTCTTTAGGGAAATTGCAGCTTCTCTCTATGATGGTGCCTCGTACAGATACGAAGCCTATATTCGCCCTTTATCAATTTGGGTTGAAGCAAATATTTACCCGCTAGATACAGGAGTTTCGGTTTACTTCAAAGACATTACTGAACGAAAAGAAAGTGAAAAAGCTCTTAAAGAGGCGAATGAACGATTTGAAAAAGTAACTGAAGCTACTCAAGATGCCGTTTGGGATTGGGACGTAGAAATGGACAGTCTTCACAGAAGTCAAAGTTTTCAAACCCTATTTGGGTACAATACTCATTCTCAAAGTAGCTATTCTGAATTTTGGAAAGATAAAATACATGCCAAGGATGTCGCAGTAGTTCTAAAAAGTATAGAAGAAATAATAACGAATCCAAAAGCCACCCACTGGGAAAAGGAGTATCGAATTATAAAAGAATGTGGGGAAACGGCTTATGTAATTGATCGAGGATTAATCATAAGAAAATCCAATGGTCAAGCTACCCGAATGGTTGGCGCGGTGGCGGACATTACTCCGAGAAAAAAGCAAGAAGAATCCTTAAGAAAACTAAACAAACGCTTAAAGGCTCATGCCCAAGAATTAGCTACTTCTAATGCGGAATTAGAACAATTTGCATATGTCGCTTCACATGATCTGCAAGAACCCTTGCGCATGGTTACAAGCTTCCTAACCCAACTAGAAAAAAAGTACAGCGATTCCCTAGATGAAAAAGCACATCAATACATCCATTTTGCTGTCGATGGAGCCAAGCGCATGCGAAATATAATACTGGATCTCCTAGACTATTCTCGTGTTGGGAAAACTCAAGATGAAATGGAAGAAATCGACATGAATGAACTTCTTGATGAAATTCAATTACTGCAGCGTAAACGTATTGAAGAATCCCATGCGACTATAAAGTCTCAACACTTGCCAACAATAAAAAACAAAAGAACCCCTATTAGACAAATCCTTCAAAATCTTATTGAAAATGCATTAAAGTATCACAAACCAGGAGTACCACCAGTGATTAAAGTAAGCTTTAGTGAAACAAAAAGATTTTGGGAGTTTACCATTAAAGATAATGGTGTAGGAATAGATCCTGAATATCATGATAAAATATTCATAATCTTCCAACGTCTAGAAAACATTGAAAGCCATAAAGGTACAGGAATGGGCCTAGCACTTGCCAAAAAAATCATTTCCAATATGGGTGGAAATATTTCAGTTAAGTCCACCTTTGGAGATGGAAGTGCCTTTTCTTTTTCTATTCCAAAATAATAAAATCACTTAACAACTATGTTTAAACACTTAATAATCTAACTATTACATGAATTGTATTAAAAGAAAGTTTATATTTGTAATAAAGCCACACATACTATTACACGTAATTCAACACTAATCTTTACACTGGATTCAAATATAATTACAAATAGGATGTCTGGTTCCTTTTAGTCAATATAGCCCCCCTTATTGAGCCTAAAAGATAGTAAGTCCCTTGTGGCAATAAAGTTTTAGGGTTACCAATATTCCAAATGCAGTGAGGGAGGTGTTCTTTTGTATGGATCATTGATAATCGAACTAGGGACTTATGGTTAAGATGTAGTACCCAAAATCAACCATATGAAAACCGCAAACATCCTACTGGTCGAAGACAATGAAGGCGATATCTTATTGACTACAGAAGCCCTTGAAGACAGTAAAATCCTAAATAAGATAGATATAGTTCGAACGGGAAAAGATGCGCTGGACTATGTCTTCAAAAAAGGAATCTACCATAATGTTATTGAACCGGATCTCATTTTATTAGACATTAACCTGCCTTATAAAAGCGGACATGAGGTCCTTCATATCATAAAAGAACACGAGGCTGTTAAGCATATTCCTATAATAATGCTAACAACTTCATCCTCCGAACGAGACATATCACTTTCGTATAAACACCATGCCAATTGCTATATAACTAAACCGGTAGATGTTATAAACTTCTTGGATGCCATAGCAACTATTGAGCATTTTTGGCTGAGCATTGTGACCCTTCCTTCCAAAAAGAAATGACATGCAAAAGGATAAAAAAGCATATAATATTCTAGTTGTTGAAGATAACTCTGGGGACTTTTTCCTTGTTAAGGAGTATTTGGAAGAAATGATACTTACCCCTGAAATCATTCAAAAGCATAGTTTCAATCAAGTATCGGAGTACCTTAGCAGTGGATACATTCCAGAAGTTATTTTACTTGACTTATCGCTTCCAGATAAAAATGGAGAAGAGCTAATAAGTGCCATACTTCCCCTGACCAAAAACATCCCTATTATTATACTCACAGGCTATACAGATGCAAATTTTGCTATAAAAGCACTGGCTTTAGGTATTTCAGATTACCTTCTAAAAGATGAGCTAAACGCCACAACTCTATATAAGTCTATCGTGTACACTATAGAGCGAAATAAGGCTATAGGACGTCTAAAAGAATCGGAACAGAGATATTCTGATTTATTTCACCTAAGTCCACTTCCGATGTGGGTATTTAATGCAAAGACTTTGCAATTTATGGATGTTAATGATTCAGCCATTAAACATTATGGCTATACCTACGAAGAATTTTTATCAATGACCATTGATGAAATACATCCAGAAGGAGACATTCCTGATTGTGAAGAAATTATCAAACAAATTGAAAATGAGTCTTTTTCAGGAGGACAATTTTTGCACTGTAAGAAAAACAACACAATCATTGATGTTGAACTTCAATGCAATTATCTGGAGTTTAACAATTGTAATGCTGTAATGGTTTTAGCCAATGACATTACAGAAAGATTAGCCCATATAAAAGCCATTGAAAAACAAAATGCAAAATTACGCCAAATTGCTTGGTCACAATCACATGAGGTGCGGGCCCCTTTATCTCGAATAATGGGGATTTTAAATCTCTTCCAAGAAGATATGATAACGAATGAAGAAAAAGAAGAATACCTCAATTATTTAGCCAATGCGGCGGATGAACTTGATACTATAATTAAGAAAATAGTTGATAAGACGCAAGGAATCAACATAACTTTAAATTCAGAATCATGATTTTAGAAACCATTGTAATCGATGATGATGAAATTTTTTTATTGATTTCAAAAAAAATCATTGATCGGAGCAAATTTCATCCTACCCCAAAGATCTTTGTTGAGAGTATAAAGGCCTTGGATTTTTTAATTCAAGATTACAGTCTTCAAAAGGCATATGTCATTCTTATTGATATCAATATGCCAACACTTAATGGATGGGAATTTCTTGAAGCGCTAAGGTCATTTGCCAAACCTCAAAACACATTTGTATGCGTGGTATCCTCTTCTACTGATCAGGTTGACATTGCCCGTGCAGATCAAAATCCATATGTTTTACAATATTTGTCAAAACCTATCACGGTTGAAACACTCGTAAAATTAAAAGAATTACCGCAGCTGGTAGGTTTCTTTCCCATCACCGAATAAAAACACCAAGCTTACTTACAAATATTTTCTGTATTGCAAAATAAACGGTATTTTTACATACATAGTGCCAAGTGTAAATGGCATATTTCACAACTATTTTCAACGTAAATACCACAATATGAGCTATACTGATAAAATGCTACGCGATAATGCCTTGCAGGGCAAAACCATTGTAGTTACAGGAGGAGGTAGCGGACTAGGAAAATCAATGACTCGATACTTTTTAGAGCTTGGTGCCCAAGTGGCCATTACTTCACGTAATTTGGAAAAATTAGAAGGCACAGCCAAAGAACTGTCTTTAGAAACAGGTGGTCAATGTCTAGCGGTTGCTTGTGATGTACGTCACTATGATCAAGTAGAAACGATGCTTCAAAAAGTCCTTGAAACCTATGGAAAAGTTGACATACTTCTTAACAATGCAGCTGGAAATTTTATATCTCCTACGGAAAGACTGTCTTCAAATGCCTTTGATACCATTATAGACATTGTATTAAAAGGAACAAAAAATTGTACCCTAGCATTTGGCAAACATTGGATTGACGCAAAGCAAACTAATGTAAATGTCCTTAATATTGTTACTACGTATGCCTGGACCGGTTCTGCTTATGTAGTCCCTTCTGCTACTGCCAAGGCGGGTGTATTAGCAATGACGCGTAGTTTGGCTGTAGAATGGGCCAAATATGGAATGCGATTTAATGCTATAGCACCTGGACCATTCCCTACTAAAGGAGCATGGGACCGATTACTTCCGGGAGACCTTAAGGAGAAATTTGACTTGGCCAAAAAAGTACCTCTCAAAAGAGTTGGAGATCATCAAGAATTAGCAAATCTTGCTGCCTATATGGTTTCAGACTTTGGGGCGTATCTCAATGGAGAAGTTATCACTTTAGATGGAGGCGAATGGCTTAAAGGAGCTGGACAATTTAATTTATTGGAAGCCATCCCTGAATCCATGTGGGATATGTTGGAGGCTATGATAAAAAGTAATTCTAAAAAATAATAAGCCAGTAAACATCTTGAAAATCAATATATTTAATTGCGGTCGTTTTGTTAACAAAAATCGTTTTCAAAACCCGCAAATAATTGTATTTTTACCACTCTAAATCTAAAACATTCATGGGCAAAATTATTGCTATCGCCAACCAAAAAGGAGGAGTTGGAAAAACCACCACCTCTGTTAATCTAGCGGCATCTTTAGGCGTTTTGGAAAAAAAAGTCTTATTGATTGATGCCGATCCCCAAGCCAATGCAACCTCGGGTTTAGGAATTGATGTAGAAAGTATTGAAATTGGAACTTACCAATTACTTGAGCATACTATTGAGGCCAAAGAAGCCATTATGGAGACTTCCTCTCCAAACCTAGATCTTATTCCTGCCCACATTGATCTTGTGGCCATTGAAATTGAATTGGTTGACAAAGATGAGAGAGAATACATGTTGAAAAAAATAATTCATTCTCTTAAGGATGAATACGATTATATTTTGATTGACTGTGCACCATCTCTTGGATTACTTACTCTTAATGCGCTAACTGCTGCAGATTCTGTGATCATTCCTATTCAATGTGAATATTTTGCTTTAGAAGGATTGGGTAAATTACTTAATACGATAAAAAGTGTTCAAAAAATTCACAATCCACAATTGGATATCGAAGGTCTCTTACTTACGATGTATGATGCACGTCTGCGACTTTCAAATCAAGTAGTAGAAGAAGTTCAAAAGCACTTTAGTGATATGGTTTTTGAGACGATCATTCAACGTAATGTCCGTTTAAGTGAAGCACCTAGTTTTGGTGAGACCATCATTAATTATGATGCCACAAGTAAAGGAGCTGTAAATTACATTCACTTAGCACACGAAATCATTAAAAAAAATAAGGAAAAGGTATAAATGGCAAAAGCAGTAAAAAAACAAGCATTAGGTAGAGGATTATCAGCTTTATTGAAAGACCCGGAAAACGATATTAAATCGGCGTCTGACAAAAATGCTGACAAATTATTAGGGAACATCGTTGAATTAGAATTGGACTCCATAGAGGTGAATCCGTTTCAGCCACGAACCAACTTTAATGAAGAAACTCTTACCGAGCTTGCTACTTCAATCAGAGAATTAGGTGTAATTCAACCTATTACTGTTCGCAAGATTGACTTTAACAAGTATCAACTTGTTTCTGGAGAACGCCGATTCAGAGCTTCTCGATTAGCAGGTCTTACTGCTGTCCCTGCCTATATCCGTATTGCAAACGATCAAGAATCGTTAGAAATGGCCTTGGTCGAAAATATCCAACGTCAAGATCTTGATCCTATTGAAATCGCCCTTTCCTATCAGCGTCTTATTGACGAAATAAACCTTACCCAGGAGCAAATGAGTGAGCGTGTAGGTAAAAAACGCTCTACCATTGCTAATTATCTTCGTTTATTAAAACTTGATCCTATAATCCAAACGGGAATGCGTGATGGCTTTATAAGTATGGGTCACGGTCGAGCTATTATCAATATTGAAGACAAAGAACAACAGTTAGAAATTTACGAGCGTATAATTGCAGGAAATCTTTCTGTTCGTGATACGGAAGCACTGGTTAGAAAATTACAAGAACCTACTGGATCTAGCAAGGAAAAAAATTCAAGTGCTGTACCTGCTTACATTGAAGAAGGTGTAGAAAACTTTAGGGAATACCTTTCAACCAAGGTTAGCGTTAAAGTAGCTAAAAATGGAAAGGGAACATTGGTCATTCCGTTCCACTCTGAAGAAGATTTCAAACGTATTCAAAAACTCATTGGTAGTGATAAATAAATATGGTGCTGCACTGCTTTTGGTATGGATTAGTCTTACTAGTTATAGTCAAAGTACTTCAACAGTAAAGGCTTCTATAGACAGTACCCTTGTTTCTAAAGAAACTAATATAATAGATACACTCACCAGAAGAGAACGCCGATTAATGCGCGCTAGAACGTCTAGAGAAATTGATCCACTTTCGCCATCAAAGGCCGCCTTTTATTCTGCCTTAGTGCCAGGTTTGGGTCAAGTATATAACAAGCGTTATTGGAAAGTTCCTATAGTTTATGGAGCTATAGGTTCAGGTATTTATTTTTATGATTGGAATAAAAAAGAATACGATCGATACCGAGGTATTTACAAACGTCGTTTAGCGGGTTTTACCGATGACGAATTTTATTTAGATTCTGAAGGCAATCAACTCACTACACCCAGAGTTAGCGATCAATCATTACGTGAAGCTCAAAAGTTTTATCAGCGAAACAAAGATCTTTCATTACTAGTTACTGTGGGATTATATGTTTTAAATATAATTGATGCCAATGTAGACGCCCATCTTAAACAATACAATGTTAACGATAACCTTTCGTTGCAACCTTATATACGTCCAAACGATTTGGACTACCGTATGAACTACGGACTATCTTTAAATTTAAATTTTTGATTCCCTATAAAATGAAAATTGCACTATTAGGATATGGAAAAATGGGCCAAGCCATTGAAGCTATCGCCCTTGAACGAGGACATGAAATTGTGCTAAAAATAGATCAATTCAGCACTGAAATCCCAATAACGCAAGCAGATGTCGCTATTGATTTCAGCATTCCGGACAAAGCATATGATCATATTTCTCTTTGCCTTGAAAATAATATACCGGTAGTTAGCGGCACCACTGGATGGCTTCAGGATTATAGCAAGGCTGTAGCGCTATGTAATGAAAAGAAAGGTGCATTTATGTATGCATCAAATTATAGTGTTGGGGTCAACGTATTTTTTGAACTTAATGCGTTTTTGGCTAAAATGATGAACAACCTTACACAATATAATGTGAGTATGGAAGAAATTCATCATACTCAAAAATTAGATGCGCCAAGTGGCACAGCTATTACATTGGCTGAAGGGATTATTGCAAATACCTCTAAAAAAGCATGGACATTAGATAGCCCTAATCAAGATGAAATACCTATCGATGCCAAGCGAATTGAACATGTTCCTGGCACACATAGCATAACGTATGACAGTGATGTGGACTTCATAAAAATAGAACATGTTGCCCACAGCCGTCAAGGCTTTGCATTGGGAGCTGTTATAGCTGCTGAATGGATACTTGGAAAACAAGGTGTATTCAGCATGAAAGACGTGTTAAACCTAGGTTAATATAGTAACAATAGTGTAGGCTAACCTACTGATAACTGAAAATTCACAGCATATGGATGTACTCTATACTTTTATTGGCATTCTCCTTTTCTCAGGATTACTAAATGGTATATTTTTTTGGAATGGATTTGTTCAAGCAAATAGAAAAGCATGGGAAGCTTTTATCCCTATTTATGGTCAAATTATATTTCTTAAAATAATTGAACGACCTTGGTGGTGGGTACTATTACTTATCCTTCCTGTAATTGGTAATATTATGGCCATTGTCATGTTGTATGAATGGCTACATGTTTTTGGATATCGCAAAAAACGTCATACAGCGTTTGCAGTACTTTCACTTGGTATCTTTATATTATACATACATTATGTAGCAAAACCACAGTATGTTGGAAAAGATAACGAGACCATTCGTAAATCAATTACCGCCTGGACTAGTGCTGTTCTTTTTGCAGTGGTGGCAGCTTCATTTGTGCACACCTACTTTATGCAACCCTTTGTAATCCCTACTTCATCCCTGGAAAAGACCTTACTTGTTGGAGACTTTCTTTTTGTAAGTAAATTTCACTATGGAGTTCGTACCCCGATGACACCTATCTCTATGCCGATGGTTCATGATTCTATACCCGTAATAGGAACTAAATCTTATTTAAACAAGCCTCAACTTCCTTATTTTAGATTACCGGCATTACAAAAAATTAAACGAAATGATATTGTAGTATTCAATTGGCCGACCGATACAGTGCGATTTTTCAGAGATCAATCCAATATTCATATAGATAAACCTATAGATAAGAAATCCAACTATGTAAAACGAGGTGTTGGTATTCCAGGGGACTCCCTAGAAATTCGTAACGGATATATCTATATTAATGGTCAACAGACTACACTACCGGATAGAGCAAAACCACAGTATTCGTATATTGTTCAAACCAAGGGGGTACAACTTCCTGCCGATTATATGTATGAACGGTTTGATGTCACCGATGGTTTTGGTCAAGTACAACCTAATGTATACATTTTTAGCTCTCTAACAGAAGAAGTAGCAAACACCCTTAAAAATAACCCCAATATTGCTTCTGTCGAACGTCGAATTGAGCCAAAGGGTAATTATAACCCAACCATTTTCCCACACAGCGCACAAATGCCATGGAATGAAGACAATTACGGCCCTATTTTTATTCCAAAGGCTGGTGCTTCTACCCCACTTTCAATAACTAATCTTCCACTGTACAGACGAATTATTGAAACATACGAAGGCAACAAACTGGAATTAAAAGATGGAACTATTTACATAAATGACAAAGCAGCTACCTCTTACACATTCAAAAAAGATTACTACTGGATGATGGGAGACAATCGTCACAATTCAGAAGATAGCCGTTATTGGGGATTTGTTCCCTTTGATCACGTGGTTGGTAAACCAGTATTTATATGGATGAGTGTTGACCAAAATGCTTCAGGATTCAATAAAATACGCTGGAAACGTTTATTTACTACTGTAGGTGGTCAAGGAGAACCAGTTTCCTACTTTACTTATTTCTTAATCGCCTTAGGTCTATGGTTTGGGTATAGTACCTTTATTAGAAAAAAGAAAAATAAGTAATCACATACCATAATTATAAATAGTAATATCATAGTGGTGCTGCCTAAAATGGCAGCACTTTTCTTTCGTATACCAAATACGATTTCATTATTTTTGTCACAAAACCAGATTCGGATGAAAACCTTACTACATCCCACTTATTTCCCTTCTATAGCTCAGTTTAGCATCATTGCTACTACTGAAACTATTTGGGAGGCAAGTGATAATTTTCAAAAGCAAACCCTGAGAAATCGAACTTATATATACGGTGCTAACGGAAAGTTGGCGCTCAATATTCCTATAAAACATAGCAAAGACGGCACAAGACAACTTTATAAAGACATTCGATTAGAGAATGATTTCCCTTGGAAAAAGGAGCATTGGAAAAGCATACAATCTGCATATAGAACTTCTCCTTACTTCGAATATTATGAAGATGAATTTGCACCACTTTTTCATACGATTCATAACTTTTTATATGATTTAAATATAGAAACTATTGAACTTGTTTGCGAATGCCTACAATTAGAAATACCTACTCAACAAACAGAATATTATCAATCACAGCCTCAAGAAGTTACAGACTACAGAGTACTATCAAGTGCAAAAAATAAACTACCTTGGAGGTTTGAACCATATACCCAAGTATTTGGTACTAAATACGGATTTATTGAAAACCTAAGTATTCTGGACTTACTATTTAATGAAGGCCCAAACGCTGAAACCTATCTTCGTAAACGAATACAGCATCATCCATGATTCGGTTTCTAGCCCATTACGGAATTCACTTTATCGTACCTATACTTATTGCATTCTGGTTTTATAGAGGAGATTTTAAAAAAGTTAGTATTATACTTTTACTAGGCATCATAATCGATATTGATCATCTGTGGGCCACCCCTCTTTTTGACGCAAATAGATGCAGTATAAATTTCCATCCTCTTCATACGTATTTTGCAATACTTATCTATTTACTGTTATTTAGTTGGAAGAAAACAAGAATCTTTGGCTTGGCGCTTCTTCTGCATATTCTAGCAGATAGCGTAGATTGCTTATTTATCCACTTTCAAGGATAATGAGGAAAATACCGGAAAATGATCCGAATAGTCCAACGGATACACCTCATGAGTTTTTACTTCAAATGAGGTATCAGGCAAGATAAAATCAATTCTGAAAGGAAAATAGGGAAAATTAAAAGTCCGACCAAAACCACTACCCGCTTCTTGAAAAGTATCCTGTAACTTCTTCCCTTTTATCTTAAGATAGATATTAGAGAATGCTGTATTATTCAAATCACCACAGACAATTGTCTTATAATTAGTACCCTCCCAATGACGCCTAAAAAGTTCCATTTGAGTTTGTTGCAATGCGAAACGATTTCCAATTCGTTCAATAAGCCTCATTGAGTTTTCTTGAGAAAGCTCTTCCTCCTCTGGATTAACATGCAAACTTTCTAAATGCATATTATAGACTCTAACGGTATCCTTAGCTACCAATATATCGGCATAAATTCCATTATTTCCGGTTTTAGGAAAATCAAGCTGACCAGTAGCCAATATCGGGTATTTTGAAAAAATAGCTTGTCCAATTTTATTTTTATCGGTTTTGTATCCAATATAACGGAAAGGGTAAAAATCCAATTTACGCTCTTGTAATTTATGAAACTCTTGTATTGCAAGAATATCTGGACTTTTATCCTTAATAAAAGCAATCATTTTATCGTCGAGCTGCTTATCTGGATTCCAATCATACACATTAAAAAGTCGGACATTGTAAGTCATCACACTTAACAAAGAAGATTCCATTAAAGCTTCCTGTTTACGAGGAAATTTATAAAAGTTAGTAAGATGATTATAACCGATTAAAAGAACGACTACAGACATAAACACCTGCTTTTTCAATCTGATCAGCCAAAATAGTGAGAACATTGCATTGATAATGAGTAACACTGGTACTAACAGACTTAGTACTGATACGGAAGGAAAACTACGCGGAAAGACATAAGGAAGGGCATAGGAAACAAGTAATAAACAGGCAAAAATACTGTTAATTACATAAATCCCTTTATCAAATAAATTTAACTTCTTCATAGCAATACCTAGGCTGATTTGGGGAAGATACTTAGTTTACTCTTTACCAGACCTGAATAAAAAGTCCTTCTCTTCTTTACTTAAGCTTTCATATCCACTTTTACTAATTTTATCAAGTATAATATCTATTTTTTGTTGATACATCTGTCTCTCACGGTCAGGATTAGACTTGGGAGATGGTGTGTTTTTATATACCTTTTTAAAAGGTCTTTTACTTCTAGGTTTAAACAAGTTCGTGATCCAATCCATAACATTTGAAAACCACGCAGCAATATCATTTCCAGCCAATAGCTGTTTGGCATAAATAAAACCCCAAAGTGCCCCTCCTAGATGCGCAATACGTCCTCCAGGATTTGACATGGGTAATTGAAGTAAATCCCACAATACCAAGAATACTCCTAAATGCCATAATTTAAACCTAAAAAAGAAAAATTGCAATTCTTGATAAGGAGTGTAGGTACACATAAAAATCAGAACAGCCATTACGGCCGCAGATGCTCCAATCAGCACTGAATTTACGCCTACAAATACAGGAAAAAGATTATAGGACAATAAAAAGAAAAATCCTCCGGCTAAAGCTCCTAAAAAATACACATTTAGAAAACGTCGGCCATCAAATAAATTTAAGAACATCCGCCCTGCAAAATAGAGCAACAACATATTCCAGAATATGTGCATTAGGCCGCCATGAAAAAATGCATAGGTCAGTAACGTCCATGGCTTTACAACTAACTCACTTAATAATTTGGGAAGGGCAAACCATTGATTAAAAAAATCTTCAGGTAATTGAAACAAAAATAATAGTAGATTTTCTAGCACAAAAACCACAGCTGTGATACTAATGATTTTTTCAACTGCAGTCCATGTGGTAAAACGATACCGTAAATCTTTTCCCAAACTCATCTTAATCCCATCGATTGTTATTAAACTGATTTCTTTTCCAATACCACATCATAATAAATCCAAACAAAGCTCCTCCAACGTGTGCGAAATGGGCAATTCCTCCACCAAAAATAGAGTACCCGGTTAATCCAGAGAACAAGTCCAATCCTACTAAAACAGGAATAAAATACTTAGCTTTTATGGGTACTGGAATAAACAACAAAAATAATTCCACATTTGGAAACATCATTGCAAAGGCTACCAAAATACCATAAATAGCTCCAGAAGCACCTACCGCTGGCTGCCAATAAGCAGATAACATTTCCTTTACCTCTGAAGGTGAGGAAACCAATTCAGGCCAACGAGTATCATACTTACCCTCTCTTAGTAAAGAAAGAATCTGATCACCATCAACACCAGCTCCAATTAGTGCATTAAATCCCTGTTGAAATTCATAATAATTTACACCTGTATGAATTAGGGCAGCTCCTAAACCAGCAGAAAAGTAAAAAAATAAAAATTTATTACGCCCCCACATCTGTTCCAATGGCGATCCAAAAGCCCATAAAGCATACATATTAAAAAAGATATGTGTTACACTTCCATGCATAAACATATGAGTAACTATTTGCCACCAATGAAAATGCTCATTCATAGGAAACCAAATAGCCATAAGATCTGTCATTTGATCACCGTATACTTGGGTAGCGATAAACATGATTACATTAATAATCAAGAGGTGCTTAACTGCTTCTGTAATTCTTCCCATTAGTTAAATTTTTTATCAATATCAGCTATGGTAAGCTGTATAAATGTTGTTTTTTGAAAGGGTGACATAGTTGGCTCCTCACAAGCAAACAATTTATGCACTAAGCCCTCTTGTTCATCATTAGTTAGTTGCTGACCTGTTTTAATCGCTAAACTTTTAGCCATAGATTTCACTAACATATCAGTTTGTGAATACCCACTTTCAGGTAAATCATTTTCAAAGTCCGAAATAAGTTGTTGGATAATCATATAAACCTCACGTTCAGTAACCTCTAAAGGAACTCCTGTAATACGTAACACTTCATCCATGAATTCCAATATAAAACCACTTGCAACAAGCCTTTCTTGTAAAACTTCCAAAATAGCACGCTCATTAACAGTATATGCAATATCTAAAGGAAATAAGAGTTGTTGACTTGCCGCATGCCCTCCCGTAATTAGCTGCAGGTAATGTTCATACAATACACGTTGATGTGCTCTTTGCTGATCAATGATTACCATCCCAGACTTAATGTGTGTTACAATATACTTTTTATTTAACTGATAGCTTTGGGTATTTTGTTGCACACTCTCATCAGAAGATTCAAATAAAGAGCCTATGACCTCTTCTGGTTCCATTTCTAATGAAGAAAAAGATTGCTGAGACGAGAAATCACTTGTATCCACATCCGTATACAAACTTTCCCAAGAAGGTGATTTTAGATGATTCTTCATATAATTTGAAGATCCTTTACTTCCAGATGACACCTTTGGTTCATCTTCAAAAGGATTAAAATTAGCGTCTACTTCGATGGTTGGATAACTTGCCCTTTGTCCCTGCATGGTATAAGGCGTATCTAAGGATGGGTCTCTGTCAAAATCCAAAATAGGGGCTACATTAAACTGCCCTAAACTATGTTTCACAGCAGACTTAAGTAACGCATATAACGTATGCTCGTCATCAAATTTTATTTCAGTCTTAGTAGGGTGAATATTAATATCAATACTAGCAGGATTTACATCTAAATATAAAAAATATCCAGGTTGCATTTGATCTTTCAATATACCCTCATATGAGGCCATTACTGCATGATGTAAATATCCACTTTTTATAAAACGATTATTGACAAAGAAAAACTGTTCACTTTTACTCTTTTTGGCATATTCAGGTTTTATGACAAACCCAGTTATTTTCAACACTTCTGTAGTCTCTTCAACTGGAACCAATTTTTCATTAGTTTTGCCCCCCATAACGTGTACAATACGTTGACGATAGTTACCAGCTGGAAGATTGAAAATTTCATTTCCATTATTGTACATCATAAAATGAATAGAAGGATGCGCTAACACTACCCTATGAAATTCATCTAATATATGACGTAACTCAACAGTATCCGATTTCAAAAAATTTCGACGAGCAGGGATATTAAAAAACAGGTTTTTAACAGCAATTGAAGTACCTTTGGGAGTAACGACAACTTCTTCATTCGTTACTTTCCCTCCTTCCACTCTTAAAAGTGTACCTACTTCATCCTCCTCCTGACACGTATTCATTTCTACATGAGCAATGGCTGCTATAGAAGCCAACGCTTCTCCTCTAAATCCTTTTGTGTGAAGTTGAAACAAATCCTCGGCTGAACGAATTTTAGAAGTGGCGTGCCTTTCAAAAGAGAGTCGTGCATCCGTAACACTCATCCCAACACCGTTATCTATAACCTGAACTAAGGTTTTTCCTGCATCTTTCACAACCAATTTAATTTCAGTTGCACGGGCATCGATAGCATTTTCCAACAATTCCTTCACCACCGAGGCAGGGCGCTGAACTACTTCACCAGCTGCAATTTGATTTGCAACATGGTCGGGTAACAATTGAATAACATCTGCCATTTATCGTCGGAAGCTGAAGATTGATAAATCAAAATCAAGAAAATAAAGCGCTACTAACAAGAGAACTAAAAAAATAATCACCAATCGACGATTTACCTCCCTATTACCTCTATTCCTACTAGACTCCCGCGCTGCTTTCCATTGAGAACCAAAATCATTGGCATTGGTGGCTTCTCTATATTTGTGAAATTTTGATTCAAAGCTATATGGATTCCCTACATCTTTCCCTTGATAATACCTAGGAGTGTAATTATAACGTTTATTTTCTCTTAATTTAAAAACTTTGAATCTCACAGTTATTAATCGCTTTATTGGTCAAATTTAGGCAAAAATATACAGCTTTAAGGACTGATAACCTTAAAAAATGTTAACAACAAAAAGCCCCGCTAGATGCAGGGCGTTTTACATATTGTTATTTAGTTTCTTACTACAATCCCAATACAGCCATTTTTATAGCTGCAATAGCAGCCTCAGTACCTTTATTACCATGTTTACCTCCACTTCTATCAATGGATTGCTGCAAGGTATTATCCGTAAGAACACAAAAGATTACAGGTACATCATTTTGAAGGTTTAAATCCATTACTCCTTGTGTAACCCCACTACACACAAAATCAAAATGCTTAGTTTCACCTTGGATTACACATCCAATTGTAATAATAGCATCCAACTCATGGGTTTTTAACATCTTTTTAGCTCCATACACTAATTCAAAGCTGCCTGGCACATCCCAACGAATAATATTTTGAGGAAGCGCACCACAGTCCACTAAAGCGTCATATGCCCCCTTAAATAATCCTTCAGTAATAGTAGGATTCCATTCTGAAACAACTATCCCAAACCGAAGAGACTTCGCATTTGGGATAGTTGCTTTATCGTATTCTGATAAATTTTTATTTTCTGTTGCCATGATTTTATTTCATGTTTTCAGCCTTACCAATATAGATATCTATTGTTCGGCCCTCTTCACTATTTTCATGTTGTTCTTTAATTTGCTCAAAATACCCTAAAGCTTTATCATACTGCTTTAATTCTAAGGCAGTGATACCAGCTTTCAATAAGTACATTGGTGTTGTAAAGTCATTCTTGTTATGATTGAATGCTTTTACATAATACTCTAATGCCTCTTCAGGTTGTTTTAACTGAGCAAAAGCATCTCCAATATTCCCTTTAGCAAGTGCTCCTAAAACGGCATCATCACTACTAAATTTTTCAAGATGACTAATTGCTTCTTGATATTTACCAAGATTGATGTAAGCCATTCCAGCAGAATACTGAGCCAAATTAGCAGCTTTAGTACCTTTGTATTCTTCAATAATTTCTAATAAACCATATTTTCCGTCAGCACCTTCTAAAGCCAAATTAAACAATGATTCTTTATCATCAGTAGAATTCACAGCTGCATCAAAATATTGTTGTGCTACAAACATCTCATTCGAAGCCTCTACTTCTTTAGGTTCTAACACAAACTGACGATACAAAAGATATCCTAAACCTACCACTGCTAAAGCAGTAATAACTCCAATGATTGCCTTCTGATTACGCTGAACCCACTGTTCGGTCTTAGAAGCACCAGCATCCAACGTGTTAAAAACTTCTGCTGTAGTACTGTGCAGATTTTCGTCCAACTGTTGCTCTTCTTTATTTGCTGGCTTGTAGCCTCTTTTCTTGTAAGTAGCCATAATTCTTAATTAATTAGTGGCGCAAAAATATAATTTTTATTAATATATAAAAGTCGTTTTTAGGGTTATTTTTTAATAATTAGGAATTCTTTTCGGAAATTCGCAGCAAATAATCTTCTTCTGTCTGCTCATGATTTTACAGAAACTTTCACTTATCAATTACAAGAACTTTGATTCCAAATCATTTGAGTTTGCCTCAAAGATTAATTGCTTTGTAGGAAACAACGGAATTGGGAAGACAAATATACTGGATGCTATATACCATCTTGGGTTTGGCAAAAGCTATTTTAATACTATTGCCTCTCAGAATGTACGCCATGGAGAAGATTTCTACGTTATCGAAGGTAATTTTCAAAAAGATGGACGGGAAGAACACATCTTTTGTAGCTTAAAAAAAGGACAAAAAAAAGTAATTAAGCGAAATGGAAAAGCCTATGACAAATTTTCAGAACATTTAGGTCTTTTACCAGTAGTAATTATTTCACCTGCTGATCGTGATTTAATAACTGAGGGAAGCGAATTTAGAAGAAAGTTTATGGACAGTGTGATCTCTCAATCAAACAAACCATATCTTGCTCAATTAATCAACTATCATAAAGTATTGTCTCAGCGAAATTCATTACTAAAATACTTTGCACTAAACAGTACTTTTGATCCCACAACCTTAGAAATATACAACCAGCAATTGGAAGGTTATGGAAATTCAATTTATGAGACAAGAAAATCTTTTTTAGCAGAATTTATCCCTATCTTTAAATCGCGATATGAAGCTATATCCGGAGGTAAAGAAGATGTAGACATCGTATACGACAGTGATTTGCACTCGGCAGATCTAATGACCCTTTTCAATGAACAATTGTCTAAAGACAGAGCATTGCAATATACCAGTGTAGGTATTCATAAAGACGATCTACGCTTTGAGATAAATGGGTATCCTGTTAAAAAATTTGGCAGTCAGGGGCAACAGAAATCATTTTTAATCGCGCTTAAACTTGCTCAATTTGAAGTCATAAAACAATTAACTCAGACAGACCCTATACTTTTACTTGACGATATTTTTGACAAACTTGACCAGCATAGAGTAGCGCATATAGTTTCGTTAGTAGCTAATAATAGTTTCGGACAACTATTTATTAGTGACACTCATGCGGATCGAACAGAAGAAGTTGTAAAACAGACTCAACAATCATACGAACTTTTTAAAATATAATTTATGAAACCTCTTTATCTAGGTATATTTCTAATCCTAACCTCTGCATGTAAAGGAATTTCAGAAGAGCAACTCTCTCATCTCAATGGGTATTGGGAAATTGCCTCTGTTACAACATCACAAGGCTCTACTAGAGAATATACAGTAAGTACAACGATAGACTATATTGAGCTCACAGATTCGCTAAAAGGGTACCGGAAAAAAGTACAGCCTAATTTTGACGGGACTTATGTAACTAATGATGATGCTGAATATTTTAGTATTGAAAAACGAGATAAAACCTACTATATGCACTATCAAAATGAAATGGCGGAATGGCAAGAAGTATTAGAAGTTGTAGGAGAAAACGAATTTAGAACACGTAATGATTCTGGAAACACCTATACCTACAGACGCTATCAACCAATCAATATCAACTAATGGCTAAACGCAATAACGACCATCTTTCTTTAAGTGAAGTATTAAAGGCTTTTGTAGAAACAAACAAACTAGATAAGGGAATCGACAAAATACAAGTTCAAAACGCTTGGAGTGATTTAATGGGACCTGGAGTTAACAATTACACGCAAGAAGTAACGCTTAAAAATGATATTCTTTATGTACAACTTTCCTCTTCCGTATTAAGGGAAGAATTGAGTTATGGAAAAGATAAAATAGTTCAGATGTTAAATGAGTCATTAGGCAAAGATGTTGTAAAAAGTATTGTTCTTCGTTAAATATTCTATTTAATGACTATGAGTTTTGTACTTTTAGACGCTATTTGAAAACAGAAAAATACGGATTAAAAGCATGAATCTAACCATAGAAAACATTCTCCTTGTAGGCTCTTTACTTCTATTTATCAGCATTATTGCAGGGAAAACTTCCTATCGATTTGGTGTTCCAATTTTGGTATTGTTTTTAGCCGTTGGAATGCTAGCAGGTTCAGAAGGCATAGGTGGAATCTACTTTAACGATCCTCAAATTGCACAATTCATAGGTATAGTTTCTCTTAATTTCATACTATTTTCCGGAGGACTAGATACTAGTTGGAACGCAATCAAACCTGTACTGAAACAAGGTATTGCATTATCTACTCTGGGTGTGTTGATAACCGCCGTTAGTCTTGGTATATTTGTGTGGCAAGTCACTGATTTCACTTTGTATGAGGGTTTACTTTTAGGAGCTATTGTATCATCTACAGATGCAGCAGCTGTTTTTTCTATACTAAGGGGTAAAAGCCTAGCGCTTAAAAGCAATTTACGTCCTACATTGGAGTTAGAAAGCGGAAGTAATGATCCTATGGCATATGTTCTTACCATTGCCTTTTTAGGATTAGTTGTTAACCCAGGTGTCAGTCTTTGGAGCATTGTCCCCTTATTTTTCCAACAAATGGTTCTAGGAGGACTTGCAGGATGGGGATTTGGTTGGTTAAGTAAGGTAATTATCAACCGTATTAGACTGGATTTTGACGGGCTCTATCCCGTGCTAGCAGTCGCTCTAATGTTTATTACCTTTTCATTTACCGATTTTATAGGTGGAAATGGATTCCTCGCTGTGTATTTATGTGCGGTTTATCTAGGTAATCAAGACCTAATTCATAAAAAAACAATTATTAAAATGTTTGACGGTCTGGCATGGCTGATGCAAATTGTATTGTTTCTTACTTTAGGGCTATTAGTATTTCCTTCAGAAATAGTTCCTGTTATGGGTATAGGAATGATGATAGCTGCATTTCTTATTTTTATTGCTAGACCACTCAGTGTATTTATTAGCCTTCTTCCATTTAAAATGAAACTTCGTAGACGTTTTTATATTTCTTGGGTTGGTCTAAGAGGAGCAGTCCCTATTGTATTTGCGACTTATCCTCTATTGGCAGGTATTGACAAGGCTCATATGATTTTTAATATTGTTTTCTTTATTTCACTTACTTCCGTCCTTTTACAAGGTACCACTTTATCTGTACTGGCTAAATGGTTAAATGTAGCATTACCAGAAAAAGTAAAACCCAAAGATCCTGTAGATACCTTTCTCTCTGAACACCCAAAAACAGCTATGGAAGAGATTAAAATAGCTCCTACAGCCCTTGCCGTGGGACAGAAAATTGTTAACCTCAAATTTCCAAAGCGAGCCATTATTGCCATGATACAACGCAATGGAAAATACTTAACACCAAATGGAAACACAATAATTGAAGCAAACGATCTTCTAATTGTACTCTCTGATGATAAATCAGGAATAGAAGAGGCATACCATTCGTTAGGAACCCCTAGTGAAGATCAATAATACCTTATATTAAAATAGCCCGGAAATCCGGGCTATAATTTACTTTACAATGAACTAGTAAATAGGCATTAGAATATTTCTCTTCCAGCAAAATGGAATGCACCTTCAATAGCAGCATTCTCATCGCTATCAGAACCATGAACTGCATTTTCTCCAATTGAAGAAGCATATTTCTTACGAATAGTACCTTCAGCAGCCTCCGCAGGATTAGTAGCTCCAATCAAAGTACGAAAATCTGCAACCGCATTTTCTTTCTCAAGAATAGCAGCTACGATCGGTCCACGTGTCATGAATTCAACCAATTCTCCAAAGAATGGACGCTCTTTGTGTATTGCATAAAATGCCTCAGCATCACGCTTACTTAATTGAGTGTATTTCATCGCTACGATTTTGAAACCACCTTCATTAATCATATTTAATATCCCTCCGATGTAACCTTTTTCTACTGCATCGGGCTTAATCATGGTAAATGTTCTATTTGTTGCCATTTGATAAAATTTTGTGCAAAAGTAATTTTTTTCCACGTAACTACAAGTCCACTTAATAGGTTTGTTTAAACTCCTGAAGAACAAGACCACCATCACCTATCATTTCCATGTGTACAAGTCTGTCTTTAAAATCAAAGCGCAATACTCCGAAACTCTTTGAATTAATTACTTCACCCACTCTATACCTATTGGATTCCCCTGAATAGGACTCATAGGTATGGGTAAGACCACTAGAAGTAAAATCAATTAACGGATACTCAAGTCCGGAAACAGTAGTCTTTGAAAATTCGGAAATATGTCGATCTCCAGAAAGTAATATAACCCCTTTTGCTTTTGAGTCAACAATAAGCGCTTTCAACTTATCCACTTCATGAGGCATATTACCCCAAGTTTCAAATCCATGTTCAGCAGACAAAATTTGAACACTGCTTACAATTAGATTAAAATCAGCTTTTGATTTTTTCAATTCTAACTCTAGCCATTTCCATTGCGCATCTCCAAGCATACTTCCTTGTCCATATGTATTAGGTTGAAATCGCTTTCCTTTCACCTCTGAAGGTGTTAATTCAGTTCTGAAATACCTGGTATCTAAAACAATGATTTTTACACTTCCCTTTTTAAATTGAAGCGTTTCAGCATGATAAACTCCTTCTTGCTTCCTACGTACATCCTCTTGCGGTACTCCTATAAAATCGAGAAAAAGTTGTTGGCTTCCTTGTTTAGCATGAAATTCAATTCCACCGTCATTTAATCCGTAATCATGATCATCCCAAGTACCCATTATAGGTACATTTTGAACCAATTCCGCATACCCCTTTTGATTTAACTGTTGTTGGTAGTCAGCCTTTAAACGGTTCATATCATCAGTGTCTGAATAAATATTATCACCTCCCCAGATCCATACAGCAGGCTTAACATTAAGCACGTCATCCCAAAGTGGATTTATTCGATTTTGCATATTACAAGAACCAAAAGCAATTAAAGCTTCATCAGCTTTATTGACAAAAACTTCCTTATTGGAAACTGCTTTAGTTACACAACTTTGTGTAGTAATCAAGAGCACGGTAAGAGCAGCTAATTGTTTTATCATTATTATCTCATTTTTGTGTAAAACAAAACTACCACATATATTTGAATTGCTACATTATTAAATTGTATCTTAGTCCGCCATGAAAACAAGCGACATAATCACAGCCAAAGAATGGCTGACTGAACCTAAAAAAATTGTTATTATTCCACATAAAAACCCTGATGGTGATGCTATGGGAAGTGCTTTAGGGCTTTACCATTGGCTTATCCAAAAACACCATGAAGTTACCGTAATTGCACCCAATGAATACCCTCTTTTTTTAAAATGGATGCCCGGTGATGACAGGGTGCTTATTTATGAAAGTAATAGTACTAAGGCAAATTCACTTTTGTTAGAGGCCGACATCATATTTACTGTTGATTTTAATGCCCTTTCACGTATAGAAGAAATGCAAGGAGGATTAAAAGATACTAAAGCTAAATTTATAATGATAGATCATCATCAAGCGCCAGAAGATTATGCTGCTGTCACCTATTCTGATGTTACTATGAGCTCGACTTGTGAAATGGTTTATAATTTCATGAGTGCCCTTGGAGATGCGTCTTTACTTAATAAGGATGTGGCCACATGTTTATATACAGGTATTATGACAGATACCGGCTCTTTTAGGTTTGCTTCTACGACTCCAGAAACACATAGAGTAGTGGCAAGTTTAATAGAGAACGGAGCAGAAAATGCCACAATTCATAATAATATATATGATTCGAATTCGTTTCATAAATTACAATTACTGGGAGTTGCATTAAAAAACCTAGTATACATGGAAGCATATCATACGGCTTATATAACGCTTACTCGTGCTGAACTTGACGCTCACCAATTCAAAAAAGGAGACACTGAAGGTTTTGTAAACTATGGCCTTTCTATAAATGGAGCAAAATTGGCTGCGATTTTTATCGAAAGCGAACAAGACAATTATGTTAAAATCTCACTCCGCTCTAAAGGTTCTTTTGATGTGAATACTTTTGCCAGACGATATTATAATGGTGGTGGTCATATCAATGCTGCTGGTGGTCGCAGTGATAAACCTTTACAGGAAACCATTGCGGATTTCAAAAACTATGTTGCTCACTATCAAAACGAACTCTCTTTATAGATGAAAGCTCTACCCCTATTCTTATTGATTATACTAATGGCATCTTGTGGTGAACCAGAAGCAAGACGTCCTCTATCTGTTCGCTCGGCTACTTTCTTAAAGGAATCCGTAGAAAGAAATAAGGCTAAATTATCACAAGAACAAGCATATATTAAAAAGCTAATAGAGCGTGATTCGGTTTTAGATTTTATCGCTTCAAAAGATGGTTTTTGGTATGCCTATAAATCTAAAAATGATCAAGTTATAGAAACAGCGCAGCCTGAAGATTTAGTTACTTTCAGCTATGAAATATCGAATCTGGATCAACAAGTTCTATACTCAAAAAACACATTAGGTGTAATTACCTATAAAGTTGACAAGGAGGAATTATTTCAAGGATTACGTAGTGCCATTAAATTGATGAAACCAGATGAAACTATTTTTTGTTACTTCCCATCTGAACTGGCATATGGATATACTGGAGATCAAGATAAAATTACCAGTAATCAACCTATAGCCTGTGAAATAACTTTACACAGCATTAAAAAAGAAACACAAAAACAATAACTAAATTTAATTAATAACAATCCCATATGAAAAATTTCATTTTAGTATGTGCAATAGCACTTGGGTTAACCTCATGTACCTCTTCCAAATACCCACATTTGGGGGATGGTGTCTTTGCTGACATCCAAACCACCAAAGGGAATATGGTGGTAAAGCTTACCTATAAAGAGACACCAAATACGGTGGCCAATTTTGTTTCCCTGGCTGAAGGCACAAATACCTTAGTAGCAGACAGTTTAAAAGGAAAGCCTTATTACGACGGTGTTATTTTTCACCGCGTTATACAAGATTTTATGATTCAAGGAGGAGACCCAACAGGAACTGGTATGGGAAGTCCTGGGTATAAATTTGAAGATGAGATCGTAGATACCCTACGTCACAGTAAAAAAGGAATTCTATCTATGGCTAATGCTGGCCCTGGTACGAATGGAAGTCAATTTTTTATTACCCATGTACCTACACCCCACCTTGATGGTCGCCATACAGTATTTGGAGAAGTAGTAGAAGGCGTTGCGGTAATAGACTCTATTGCCAGCGTAAAAACTGGACCAGGTAATAGACCAGAAACTCCAGTGGTTATCAATAAAATAGTTATCATTAAAAATGGGAAAGAGGCAAAGTCATTTGACGCGGCGAAAGTATTCAGTAACTATATGCAAGAAGTAACACGTAAAGAAAAGGAACGTGAAGAAAAAATGGAGGCTGCTAAAGCAGCATTTACAGCAGCCATTATCGAGGATGAAGCTAAAGCTACTGTACTTCCTTCAGGATTAAAAATATTATTTACTCATCAAGGTGAAGGCCCTAAACCTAACCACACACAATCGGTATTAATCAATTATGCTGGATACCTTACTGATGGTACCTTATTTGACACTAGTTGGTTATCTGTTGCTGAAACTTATGGCGCCGTTATTCCACAGAAAATGCAAGCTGATGGATATAAACCATTCGCTATGCCTTACAATGAATCAGCTACCCTTATCCCTGGATTTAAAGAGGCTATGCTTTCTATGAAAGTTGGAGATAAAGTTCGCATTTTCATACCATCATTTTTAGGATACGGTGAACGAGGAGCAGGCAATGTAATTCCTCCTAACAGTGATATAATTTTTGATTTAGAATTAGTTGGAATTGCTGAATAATTCATATAATCAATTCATAAAAGCCTCTACGTCCGTAGGGGCTTTTGTTTTCTATACCTCTAGCCAGTCTTTAAAGGGGGCTGTATTGCTTTGACTGGTCAGAAGAAATTTATCATGACCCTGGATCCATACTGCCAATGAATTTTTTGTATAGCGCTCTATACGTTCAACCTGATTTTTATGCACTACTTCACTTCTATTAATCCTAAAGAATAGCATGGGATCTAAAACTACTTCAAGTTCCTTTAATGAACCCACAGTGAGCATATGTCTTTTTCCTAAAGTATCTATGGCAAATACTACACCTTCCTCGCTAGAAAAATAAGCTATTTTAGCCACCTCCAAAAAATAAGTCCCTTTATGAGAAGAAACCGAAAAACGACTTTTGTATTGTTTTTCTTTACTACTAGTTTGCTGAACTAACTGATGAAGTGTACGCAAAAACTCCTTTTCCTGACTATTTTGTGTGCGAAGGGTAGTAAACTTTTTCCATGCCTGTAAAAAACGATCCAATGTAAATGGTTTTAATAAATACGAAATACCATTACTTTCAAAGGCATCCATTAAATATTGATTATACGCTGTTGTAAATATGATAGGACAATTTACAGATACCTGGTTATAAATTTCAAATGCATTTCCGTCTAATAATTCTATGTCCGATAAAATCAAATCAACACTTGACGCGGTAGTTAAAAAACAAATGGCATCAGCAACAGTGTCAATTTCAGCTAAAATTGTAATCGGAGTATCTACCTCACTTAGAAAGCGAATTAATTTCCTTCTAGCTGGTAATTCATCCTCTATAATGACAACATTTATCATTGATTTGTAGATTTGATAATAGGTAAATTTACCGAAAAAAGTTCGGCGGTTTCTACTATTTGGATTGACCTGTCCGTTAGTAATATATACTGTTCTGTAAGATTCTTTAGAGCTCGTCCTCCATTTGTTTTAACTTGTTTTTTCTTTGCACAAGTATTGGAAACAATTATCATCTGATCCTCAGTGAACACTTCGATTAAAATTGGCTTATCTCGGGTACCAATATTGTGCTGTACCGCATTTTCTAAGAGCAATTGCAAGGTTAAGGGAGGTATAAAACCATCCATATTCTGCGGTCGCCTAATTGTAAAAAGGTACGCGTCTCCGTATTTATGTTTTATCAAATCAATATAACTTTGAGCAAATTGCAACTCCTCCTGTAAAGAAACCAATTGCTTATCTGACGTATACAGAACATACCTATATAATTCTGAAAAATCATTTAAAAAAGTAGATGCTTTAATTCCATCTTCTTCAATCAGTTGATCCAAAATATTAAGATTATTAAATAAAAAATGAGGATTCAATTGAGATTTAAGTTGAGAAATTTTAACCTCTGACAATGCTTCATGGTAAGCAACAAGTTGTTGCTGTTGCATTCTATGTCTTCTATTAAAATAATATGCCAAATAAAAGCTTCCATAAATAATAGCATCTAAAACTAGTCCGAAATTTTTACTCACTAATACTTGAGTATTAAAATTCTTACTGACAGTATCAAATGCTATGGCTATTACAAAAGAGAACAAATTATTAAGTATTACATAGGTCACCAATGAAAGCATAAAAACGCTTACGATCTTCTTTATTGGATACCCCTCTCCATTGATGTATTTTGTTAAAAAGAATCGCATTATCACAAAAAGAAACCCAATACTAATAAGCGCTCCAATGGCCGCATCCGGAGTAAATGTATAAGCATTGACATCCCTTCTAATCAATATACGTACCTGTATAGACTCAGCGTAGGCAAATAATAAAAGAAACCCAATAAAATAACGGTGTTCTTTAATTCTTAATAATAGTAACTTCATAATTTAAGTACGATGATGTACAAAAATAGCACTATACTGAAAGTACAGTGCTATTATCATTTTATTTATTTGGTTGTTTCCGGAAACGATGCAATCACATTACCTTTATCATCGTAAAAATCAAGCTTTGCATTATTATCTTTATCAACATAAAACATAGCCTTTGGCATTCCTTGATCATCAAAAAGGAAAAGTCCATTATTCATACTTCTTGTTTTACCTAGCATAATTCGAGGCGCACCTCCAACTAATCCTTCTTCCTGATATTGCTTGTATTTAACTTTGGCAGCCTCTGGATTTTCCTTTCTCAGTTGAGCTATTTCATCACTAATCTCCATCATTCTCTCCTGAGTTTCCTTTTCTGGTCTATCATTAAAGACCAAAGAACTAGTAACCATTCGCTTATCACCTTTCTTAAAATCTTGGGTAAGCAGTTGCATTACCTGGTCACCATCATATTGGTCATAAGTCAAGGATAAGCCTGAGCTATGACCATTGGCACTTTTTGCCCCATCATAAATGAATCCACCACATTCTATTCCTTCTTCATTATAAAAAAGCATTCCTGAACGCTTTTTCCTATCAGCGTTCGTTTTGCGTCCATTTATTTTATCCGTACCATTTGGAAATCGATCTACATTTGTGATAATCATTTTTACCGTACCATCAGGTTCAACTATATTTATTCGTTCAACATCCAACTCCGCAAATTTGTGATTCCCTGTTTGCTTAAATGCAGAAGAAGCTATATAAGTTACTCCGATTGCCGATGCGATTGCAAATGTTCTTAAAAAAGTGCGTTCTCTGTCCATAATTAGTTTGTTTTTAAAATTGATACTGCAAATCTAGTAGTGGATTCATGCACTTAAAATCAAAAAACAAGGAACCAAGGAAAAAGAACTATGGACTAAGGAATAATGGCTTTAAATGATGAAGACTTAGTCCCAAATAAAAGGTCTATTTTGTCCCATAGCCCTTAAATAAGCTAAAAACTGGCCGGCATGCACAGACTCATGATATCCAATTCGAAGTATATAATCATATAAGATTCTTTTCTGACCAGTTCCAGGATGTATAATATTCAATTCTAAAAGTTCTTCCTCACTAAAATTTGAAATTGTTTGGAGTAAGTCCTCACGAAATGATTGGGTTAATTCCAGTTCTGTCATTAAATCGACAAAAGGAACGTTTTCTAGAGGTGCTTGATAGGCTGTCATATCTTCACCTTTTATAATTTTATTCCAACCATAATCAGCTGAAAGTACATGACGAATCATATTAGAAGCTTTAAAAGCCTTTGGGTCAGGTCTCCAATCATAGTTCTCTGGAAGGAGACCTTCCCATAAAAGTATACTTCGACGTCTAATTTCAGTTAAATTAAAAATCAGTAGTTCCTGTTTAGTCATTGAAAATTAATTTGCACCCTCAAACAAGGGGGATGATTACATTTGTTTTATTTATAAATACAACAAAATCAATTATTTAAAATATTGATTGTTTTTAAAGACATGGGATTTTTATAAAAATAATAAGAATTGTAATACAAACCATTAGAATAAATTGTGATACATTCAAATGATGTTCAATAATAACCTCCTAAATTTGTCAAAATTATAAGCCTACTTTCACCCTATTTTATACTAAAATGCAATTATTGAATAGTATTCTATTTATTATCTTTCTCATGCTCGCCATTATTCATTTCTATTGGGCTCTTGGTGGTAATTGGGGGATTTCATCAGTATTGCCGACAGATAAGCATGGTACAAAAAAGTTACATCCAAAAAAAACGGACAGTGCTATTGTGGGATGTGTCCTATTGATATTCTCACTGTTCTATGCTTTCAATATGGGAATTTCTGGGTATAAATTTCCATCAGTGCTCTTCAATTATTTTGGATGGATCATTCCCGGAATTTTTTTAGTAAGAGCAATTGGAGATTTTAATTATGTAGGATTTTTTAAAAAGGTAAAGTATACAGCATTTGGCAAAAAAGACACTTATTTCTTTTCCCCATTGTGCTTATTAATTGCTGCTATTGGTTTTATTATATATTTCAACTAGACCTCTTAGATGTTATCACTAACATCTTTAACTCTCCACCTATTTCTTTTTAGTACTTTAGAATAGTGAATCAAATAAATCATCAAATACATGAAAAATAGTAACTCTCATGATGAACGTATAGCTAAGATGACATTTGCTTCGGTATACCCACATTATGTAACTAAAATAGAAAAAAAGAACCGTACTAAGGAAGAATTACATCAGGTAATAGAGTGGTTGACTTCATTCAATGAAGAAACATTAAAAGAACTCATTAATAACAAAGTTACCTTTGAAGAATTCTTCCGAAGAGCCAATATTAATCAAAATGCTCATCTAATTACTGGAGTAATATGTGGTTATCGAGTAGAAGATATTAAAAATCAGCTTACACAGAAAGTACGATACTTGGATAAATTAGTAGATGAATTGGCAAAAGGAAGAAAACTTGACAAAATTCTAAGATCATCTGACTAATAAGTATCTAAAAAAAAAGCCTGAATTAACAGGCTTTAATAATTCTAATTTATTCTTTATTTGGTATGGCTTTCAACACCTCCTGAACAAAAGTCCAAAACTTTTGTACTGAACTAATGCTAGCTCTTTCATCTGGAGAATGAGCACCTTTAATAGTGGGACCAAAACTGATCATATCCATCTCAGGATAATTCTGACCTAATATTCCACACTCTAATCCTGCATGACAAGCCACTACCTTAGGCTCCTCATTAAATAACAACTCATATTGAGAGGTAAGAACTTTAAGGATTGGCGACCCTACATTAGGTGTCCATCCTGGATAACTCCCTGAAAATGTCACCTCGCAGCCACACAACTCAAATACTGCTCTTAACGCATTGGCTAAATCCATTTTAGCGCTTTCTACTGATGATCGCGTGAGACAACTAATATGAATAGTCCCATTTTTAATCAGAACTCTTGCAATATTATTGCTAGTCTCCACCAGATTCTCCATAGTTGTGCTCATGGCATATACTCCATTATGTGCGGCATATAGAGCCCTTGTTATACCTTCTTGCACTCCCAAACTCATCACCTGTTCAGGTAATGCCACAGCCTCAGCAGAAATATGCAAGGATGGCTCTGTGTGTTTTAACTCCTTTTTGATGGTCTGCGCTAATTGGTTAAACTCAAAAGCAAAAGCGTCGTGATGTACCTTGTCTACTACTACTATAGCAAAGCTCTCTCTAGGTATGGCATTTCGTAATCCACCACCATCGACCTCTGAAATACGTAATCCAAAACTCTCAAACCCATCAAAAAGTAATCGGTTCATAATTTTGTTTGCATTTCCCAATCCACGATGAATATCCATTCCACTATGCCCACCTTGTAAACCTTTTACCGTAATTCGATACGCTACTACTTCTTCCGGAATTTCCTCTTCCTCATAGGTTCTAATTGCTGTAATATCAATACCTCCTGCACATCCTATATCTATTTCGTCATCTTCTTCTGTATCTAAATTTAAAAGAATTTCACCTTCAAGTAACCCACCTTGAAGCCCCATAGCTCCCGTCATACCCGTTTCTTCATCAATTGTAAAAAGAGCCTCAATAGGGGGATGAGCAATATCTTTGCTTTCTAAAATGGCCATTATAGTAGCTACTCCTAAACCATTATCAGCCCCTAAGGTTGTTCCACGAGCACGTACCCAATCACCATCTACATACATTTCTATTCCTTGAGTAGCAAAATCAAAGGTTACATCTGCATTCTTTTGATGTACCATGTCCAAATGAGACTGCATTACCACCGTCTTTTTTTTCTCCATTCCTGAAGTAGCTGGTTTCTTAATTATCACATTTCCAACCTCATCCACTATGGTTTCTAACCCTAAATGTTTTCCGAATTCAACCATAAAAGCAATCACTTTAGCCTCTTTTTTAGAAGCCCTAGGCACAGCATTTAAATCGGCGAACTTATTCCACAAAGCCTGAGGAGACAATTGTCGTATATCTGTATTCATAATTTTGGTATTATTTAAAGTACAAATATACCCTTTTTTAAAGGATACTTTTTCTAATGGAAGGTAGTTGAATCCCATGTTTTTTATCGATAAAAAATGACACTTTATCGAAGTTACCCAAAAATCTAATTTCTTACCTTTATATTCGTAATGCATGTCCGAACCCTATAATTGAGATATTCATTACGTCTCATAGCTATCCGTGAATGCCTATTTATATGACTCGAAAAATCAAGAGAATTAAGACATTTATTGCCTTGTCTATTATTCCACAAATATTTCTTGTTAAGCTACTCGGCTCAAATCCTCATTTAATAGAAACCTATTATAGTAATGGCTTCTATCCAAAGTTATCAATGCTTTATAGATATATTTTTGGATGGATTCCTTTCTCTATTGGTGACATTTTTTATACCCTGTTGGGAATTTTAATTGTTCGATTTTTACTTATTCGAGGTAAATGGTTTTTTGAGCATACCAGGGCATTTTTCAGAGAATTGTTTGTAGTTGTTTCTATTGCCTATTTTGTATTCCATCTATTTTGGGGAATGAATTACTATAGACAACCCATATCAAAAAGCATGGGGCTTTCTGAAGACTATACCAGTCAGCAACTTTATGATTTCACTGAACGTATCGTTGCAAAATCTAATGAGATTCATTTAAAAATCACCCAAAATGATTCCATGAAAGTGGTCATGCCCTATAGTAAAGAAGAAACCTTTACAATGACTCAGAATGGATTTGATAATCTTGCAAGACAGTACCCTCAATTTACCTATTATCCACAGAGTGTAAAGAAGTCATTATACAGTAAAATGCTTACATACATGGGGTACAGTGGATACCTTAATCCCTTCACTCATGAGGCTCAGGTTAACGGACTTATTCACAACTATAAATTCCCAACCACCACTTGCCATGAAATTGCCCATCAATTAGGTTATTCAGCTGAAAATGAAGCAAACTTTGTAGGTTACCTTGCGGCAGTTCATAATGAAGATATTTATTTCAAATATTCAGCCTATATATTTGTTATGCGTTATTGTTTAGGAGAGATTCGTAGAAGAGACCCTGACAAATTCGTTGAGTTTAACACTAAGATTAACCCAGGAATTATTAAAAACTACATTGAAGTATCCAACTTCTGGAAAAAATACGAAAATGTGGCAGAACCTGCGTTTAAAAGTACCTATAACACCTTTTTAAAGGCAAATAGTCAAAAGGAAGGCATGAAAAGCTACAATTATGTAGTCGCTCTTCTGGTTAATTATTACAAAGATCGTCCGTTATAAACGTTAAAATAATCTAAACAAATAAGTATTTCAAACTGGGTTGATTACCTTTAGACTGCTAATTTATTAAATAATCAACCCAATATGAAACACATGCTGACGGCCGTCATGCTGTTTCTGTGTACCCTTTCCGTAGGAGCACAGGATTATTTCCCTAAAAATGACGGCGTAAAAACCACCAACACAAACTACACGGCATTTACTAATGCTAGAATTCAAGTAACTCCTAATCAAGTTATTGAAAACGGAACACTTCTTATCCAAAATGGAAAAGTTGTAGCTACCGGCACATCGGTTTCTATACCACAAAATACTGTGGTGATCGACCTTAAAGGAAAGTACATTTATCCTTCATTTATTGATATGTATTCTGAATTTGGAGTAGAAAAACCAAAACGCCCAATGGGTGGAGGACGTTCTGCCCAGTATGATGCTACACGTGAAGGATTTTATTGGAATGATCATGTAATGCCTGAGAAAAATGCTATGGACGCATTTAGCTTTGATAGTAAAAAAGCTAAAGAACTAATTGATGCGGGATTTGGAGTAGTAAACACTCATATATCAGATGGTATTTTGCGAGGAACAGGAGTATTAGTTGCACTTAATACTCAAGCTGATAACAATTACCGTATTTTAAATCAACAGTCATCTCAATTTCTTTCATTTAGTAAGAGTGTTACCTCCACTCAAAGCTATCCAACCTCTTTAATGGGTGCAATGGCATTATTGCGTCAAATGTATCACGATGCTAAATGGTATGAAGCAGGTAATAGTAATACTAAAGACCTTTCCTTAGAGGCATTAAATAAAAACAAACAACTACCTCAAATTTTTGATGCTGGAGATAAATTTAACGGTCTTCGTGCGGCTAAAATCGGAAATGAGTTTGGAATAAACTATATAATTAAAGGAAGTGGAAATGAATATCAAGCTATTCAAGATATTGCGGCTACTAAAGCTACCTATATCATTCCTCTAGATTTTCCCGATGCTTATGATGTCACCGATCCATACCAAGCAAACAAAGTTTCTTTAGGTGACATGCGTCATTGGAATCAGGCTCCTGCCAATGCCAGTGTTTTAGCTCAAAACGGGGTTAACTTTGCCCTTACTACTGCGAATCTTCGTAAAGCATCAGATTTCAATGCGAACTTGCTTAAAGCGATTTCATACGGTTTGAATAAAACTAAGGCCTTAGAAGCACTGACTACCATTCCTGCTCAATTGCTTGGAAAAAGTAATGAAATAGGAACCCTGAAAAATGGAGCATTAGCAAACTTCCTTATCACATCTGGTGACGTTTTTGAAAATAGCACTACCCTTTACGAAAACTGGGTACAAGGTAATAAGCACATTGTTAATGATATGAATGTAAAAGATATTCGTGGTGAGTATACTTTACGTATTGCCGGAAACCAGTATTCTTTAAGCATAAAAGGAAGTGCTGGAAAACCAGTTGCAGAACTAATGAAAGATTCTACAAAAATTGCTTCTAAATTTAGCTATAGTAATGATTGGGTACAACTTTTCTATACTCCAGAAGGAGATGGTAAAACCGAGTTCGTGCGATTAACAGCACCTGTAACTGACACGGATAATCTTAATGGGACAGGAACCCTTACCAATGGGAATAGTGTACAATGGTCAGCAGTAAAAACAGCGCCATTCAATGAGCGTAAAAAAAGTGAGAAAACAACAGAGATTGTTTCAACAATACCAGTTACTTTTCCTAATAAAGCTTTTGGTTTTTCAGAAAAGCCTCAACAGCAAACCCTATTATTTAAAAATGCTACCGTATGGACTAACGAAGCAGAGGGCATAATGAAAAACACGGATGTATTAATTCGTAATGGAAAAATTGCTCAAATTGGTCAGAATTTAAATGTCAGTGGAGCCACTGTAATTGATGCCACAGGAAAACACCTTACAAACGGAATTATAGATGAACACTCACATATAGCTACAGCTGCAGTAAACGAATCAGGACACAACTCTTCTGCAGAAGTTACCATCGAAGATGTAGTAAACCCTGATGATATAAATATTTACAGAAATCTTTCTGGTGGTGTTACCACTATTCAAATATTACATGGATCAGCGAATCCAATTGGAGGTCGTTCCGCAATTATCAAACTTAAATGGGGTGAAAATGCGGATGGTCTTATCATTAGCAATACTCCGAAATTCATCAAGTTCGCATTAGGTGAAAACGTAAAGCAATCAAATTGGTCTGGTGGACGCTTCCCACAATCGCGTATGGGAGTAGAACAAGTTTTTGTTGATTACTTTCAACGAGGCAAAGAATATGGTGAAACATGGAAGAAATACAAAGCGCTTTCTTCTAAAGAAAAAGCACGCACACCTATGCCAAGATACGACCTAGAGCTCGAGACTCTTTGGGAAATATTAAATGAAGACCGATTTATCTCGTGCCATTCATACGTTCAAAGTGAAATCAACATGCTTATGAAAGTAGCTGAGAAGTTCGACTTCAAGGTGAATACCTTTACCCATATTCTTGAAGGATATAAAGTTGCCGATAAAATGGCTACTCATGGTGTAGGTGGTTCTACTTTTGCAGATTGGTGGGCATATAAATATGAGGTGATTGATGCCATTCCACATAATGCAGCAATAATGCATGATGCAGGAGTAACTGTAGCTATCAATTCAGATGATGCTGAAATGTCTCGTCGTTTAAATCAAGAAGCGGCAAAAACTGTAAAATATGGTGGTGTTAGTGAAGAAGAAGCATGGAAATTTGTTACTCTAAATCCTGCTAAATTATTACACTTAGATGATCGTTTGGGAAGTATTAAACCAGGGAAAGATGCTGATTTGGTTTTATGGAGTGACCACCCACTTTCTATATATGCTATTGCAGAAAAAACCTTAATAGAAGGAGTTGTATATTATGATTACACCACTATGCAACAAATGCAAAAAAGCAATGACAAAGAGCGTAACATGTTAATAAACAGCATGATTGAAGCTAAAAACAAAGGAATGAAAACGCAGGCTCCAAAAATTAAAGAGCAAGAACTGCTTCACTGCGATTCACTTTAATTAAAATCAAAAAAGACATGAATATAAAACATTATATAGCAACTGCTTTTCTTTCATTAAGTATCGCAGCTCATGCACAACAAACGCCTGCAGGACCACAAAAAGAATCGGTGCTTATTATGAACGCTACCGCTCATATTGGTAACGGAAAGGTCATTGAAAATAGCCTTATTGGATTTAAGGATGGAAAACTTACATTGGTGGCAGATGCAACCACTACAAGAATTGATCCTTCATCCTATGATCAAGTAATTTCTGCAGATGGAAAACATGTATACCCTGGATTTATAGCCGTCAATTCTTCACTCGGTCTTGCTGAAATAGACGCTGTAAAAGCGACGGTTGATGATGCTGAAATTGGAGGTATAATCCCCCATATTCGAAGTATCATAGCCTACAATGCAGAATCTAAAGTAGTAGAAAGTATGCGTCCAAATGGTGTTCTTTTAGCTCAGGTTGCTCCTCGTGGTGGTCGTATTTCCGGAACTTCTTCAGTGGTACAACTTGATGCATGGAATTGGGAAGATGCTGCTATTAAAGCAGACGACGCAATTCATATGACATGGCCTAATGGCTTCACTCGTGGACGCTGGTGGTTAGGAGAAGATGCAGGATTAAAGCCTAATCCTGAATATAGTAAGCAAATTGATGAAGTGAAAAGCTTCATTACCCAAGCAAAAGCTTATCTAAACGGTAAGCAAACTCCTCGTCATTTACCTTTTGAGTCCATGAAAGGACTTTTTGATGGCAGCAAAAAACTATTTGTAAACGTCGATGGTGAAAAAGAAATGACTGATGTAATTCTTTTTGCTAAATCAGTGGGGATTCCTCAATTGATTATTATTGGTGGAGATGAAGCAGATAGGATTATCCCTCTTCTGAAGCAACATAATGTTGCAGTGGTAGTATCGCGTCCTCACCGCCTGCCTTCTACCGAAGATAGTGATGTAAAACATCCTTTTCGCTTAGCTTCTATTTTAGCTAACGAAGGTGTACTTACAGGAATCGATCCAAGTGGAGACATGGAGCGTATGAGTACCCGTAACCTTCCTTTCTATGCTGGAACGGTAGCTGCTTATGGGCTTAACAAAGAAGCAGCCGTACAGCTAATCACATTAAATGCAGCTAAAATATTAGGTATTGAAGATTTTGCTGGAACCTTGGAAGCCGGAAAAGATGCTACCTTATTTATTGCCAATGGAGATGCACTAGATATGCGTACCAATATTCTTACTAAAGCATATATACAAGGTAGAGATATCAGTTTAGATTCTCATCAAACAAACCTTTACGAACGTTATAATACTAAGATTAACGGTAAGAAATAATTTCCGTTTTTATACCTGTTCATGCAAGCGCCCTCAAATACGAGGGCGCTTTGCATTTTAATAAAGTCACTAAAAAACTGTACTTTAGTAAATAAACACACTCTATTTATGAAATCTCTGTTTTATTCTATACTTCTGTTCACAATGGGAAGTACCTTTGGACAAACATTGGAAGGTGCTTGGCTACTAACACACCAAAATGAGACACCTGTAGTCGATCAAGAAATTATAGCCTTAATTCAAAATAATTACATAGCAATCGGAGCTAAGGATTCTGAACATAATTTTTTATTTACCTATGGTGGTTCGTTCAAAATAACATCAGATTCGTTTTCTCTTTTATATGACTTTAACACCTTAGCAAAAAACCAAGTAGGGACTATACATACCTATTCCTTACTTCTCAAAGAAAACATACTTACCCTCACTAATAATGAAACCCATCAACGTTGGAAACGAATTTCATCTACAAAAAATGAACTTACCCATAACTGGGTAATTACAGGAAGACAGCGTAATGGTGAAATGAATAAAGTAACACCAGGAGATCGTCGAACCATTAAAATTCTGAGTGGTGGACGATTTCAGTGGGTGGCATTTAATAGCGCTACAGGCGATTTTAGTGGTACTGGTGGCGGTACCTACTCAGCTGTTAATGGTATATATACAGAAAATATTACTTTCTTCTCTAGAGACAACAGTCGCGTTGGAGCAGAACTGTCGTTTGAATTTGCAGTAAAAAACGGAGATTGGCATCACAGCGGAAAAAGCTCAAAGGGTGATCCTATTTATGAAATATGGTCTCCTTATACTAAAGCATATAAAGTTTCATTTTGATACATTTCAACAGTGCATTTTTATATACAATTCACTACCTTGGATTTATCAAAACTAACAACCTAACTCCATTATGAAAATTCAACTCTTTTACCTTACAATGGTGATTATGCTATTAAATAGCAAAAGTATATCCGCACAAAACTATGACTTTAGTCTTGTTGATATGGATACCAATAAGAAAGTTGCATTTAATGACATTTACAAAACTTATAATTTAGATCGTAACAAACCAACCTTACTTATAAGCTGGAGTGGTTCATGGTGTAGTTATTGCATCGATCTTATTGAACGGTACCAAAAAGCGGATTTAACTATGATAAATCTTATTACAGTTAATATAGATAATGAAGCTGACCGAAATACTACCATAAATAAAGGATATCACAAGAATTGGAAAAAATCGGTAAATATGTACGGTACCCTAAAAGAAGACGACAAGGGATTCAATTATTATTTCAATGTGGGAAGAGCTCCACTGATTTTAGCTTTTATTGAAGGCTACGTATCTGATGTTGTAATGTCTTATAGTATTTATCCTTATAAATTAGTTTCCAGTGGCTATATCACTAACATTAATTTCATATGGAACAGTTCTAGTGACCTAAACAGTTACGCTTGGGACCACTATCTTAATGAAAATAATCCAGAAAAATTAAAAGAAGCTATTCGTTGGGTAAACCGTTCAATTGAATTAAAAAAGGAATATCATAATACCGATACTTTAGCTTCCTTATTATTCAAAACAGGAGAATATGTTCAAGCATTAAAAACAGCAAAGGAAGCCATTGAAATTGCACAAAAGAATAATCAGGATTATAAATCCACTACTGATCTAATTCAAAAAATCATTGAAAAAATGTAAAACTACAATTTATAGTTCTATACCTTTTGTTCTACCCATAAAAGGATAGATACCTATAATTTCATATTGCTTTTGATGTTTGTTGAAGACTCTAAGAGCTATACGAGAACATTCAAAACTAAGGTCAAGTGGTTGATTGAACAATTGCTTGGCCTTTTTAATTTTGAAAGTGGTCAGTCTTCTACCTATGGTTATATGGGGTTCAAAATTTTTCACTCGAACAGGAATGGTAAAATTGGAATGAATCTCTTGCAAAATAAACTCCAAATAGTGTTTTGAAATAGGTTCCGGCGTCATAAAAAAAGTACCATTTTCAAAAGTATTAAATGATGTAAACTTCACCTGTTTTGATTGCAATCTATAAGAAATATGAGTCAATTGGTTTTTAATTTCTTTGAGTTCAATTTCTTCAGAATCCAATTCACAAACTGTTATATGAGCTCTTGAATGGCAACTATTATACCAACCTATCTCATTTTTTAATTGGTCCTTCAAGACTGTCACTTGCGTGATAAATTCATCAGAAGGGTGAATTATAACCGAAATTTTTTCCATATCCGGGTATTTTCTTTCGAAATCATTTAACCACAATGCGTTTCCTTCAATAAAGATACCCATTAGTTTGTCTTATTTATACCATTAATCGCCTACTCATACTAAGTTAAATTATCCCTTTTGAGGTTTTAAAAAGTATACGATATAACCACTTAATAGAAATAAAATGGAATAAAAAGCAGACCAATGCAAGACGTTAAAAGGTAATGGTGTCGTTTGAGAGTTTGTCAAAAATTGTAAGGCTGGGTGTAATGATGGTATTAAATAATTAAATTTCCATGATAATGCAGCCATCCCTCCCACAACTAATGCCAAACCAAAACCGATGGAAACTAAAAAATTTCTAAACACTAGCCCTAAAGAATATTGGAGAAGAACCATAGGGATACACGCCAAAAAATAGTTTAAATTATCAATAAGAAAATTGCTATAATTAAAATTATAGGAAGTAAATGGATGACCATATACTAATGAAGGTATTGCCAAAGAAAGATAAATCCCTACATTAAACAATATAAAGAGCTGTGCCATCATAGCCAATACTACTATTAATTTAGCAAAATAAACTGAGGAATATCCGATCGGAGCTGTATGAACTTGTTTCCATGCATTATTTTTAAACTCTAATTGACAAAATAAACTCGTAGCCAACACAATACCCATGGGAAGAAAAACAATACTCATCATACTCCATGATTTTAAGAAGATGCTATCCCAAAAATTACTAGGTGTCTGGTGAAGTATAGCTAGTTTATCTGGATAAAACAGGTAAGTTAACGTATTTATTAAGGGTATAAAAAGACCTCCTACAATTACAAGCCAAGCAGCAAAACTTCCTTTCTTTTTAATCCATTCCGCCTGTACAGCTCTGAAAAATTTAGTTGTTCTCATAGGTATTATCTTAGTTTATTAATTCCATAAATATATCTTCTAATGTACTAGCTCCCCATTCCACACTATACACGCCAACAGATGCTAATGCAAGTTGTGATATCGCTTCAGCTACCTCTTTCCGTTCATTTGTAACAAATACTATATCATCCTCCATGAATGAAACTGGAAACTGTAAATCTCTTAAAATAGTAATGGCCTCCTTATTATTAGTAGTCCTTATCAGGACTCCTTTATTTTGTTTTTGCTCTAGATCAGAGAGTGTACCTTGAAATTTCATTACACCATTACTAATTATTCCTAAATGAGTGACTAATTTTTCAATTTCAGATAAAATATGACTTGATATTAAAATCGTAATACCCTGTTCCCTATTCATTTTTTTTAAAAGTTCCCTGATTTCAATTATTCCATTAGGATCCAGGCCATTGGTAGGTTCATCCAGGATTAATACTCTCGGCTCGTGTAACAGCGCTATTGCAATCCCCAATCGCTGCTTCATCCCTAAGGAAAACATGCTCGCCTTTTTGTTCCCTGTATGAGATAGTCCCACAATAGAAAGTACCTTGTCTATTCTGTCCATCGGTGTGTTATACATTTTAGCCCATACCCTAAGGTTATCTGTAGCGGTTAGATGTCCATACACGGATGGAGTTTCAATCATTGATCCCACCTCTTTCAAAAAATCTTCTCGTAGCTCCTTTATTGGTTTACCAAAAAAATACACCTCCCCTTTTTGCTTCTTTAACAAACCTAAGAGGATTCTTAAAGTAGTTGTCTTACCTGCGCCGTTTGGCCCAAGAAAACCATATATACTTCCAGTTGGAATGGTAAGAGATAATTTATCTACTGCTACTTGTCCTGAGGAAAATCGATGATGCAGATCATAAGTTTCAATGCAGTTCTGACTAGAGTGTGTGTTTATAAAATGATCCATTGGGTATATATTTCAAAATGAAGTTTAATTGATACGAGCTCTTTTTTCATTGGTTTCCCAAAAAAACAATCCTCCCTTTAAGTCAATTGAAACTACTTGAGTTCCTGAAACATTGACTTTAAGTCTATTTACAGTGGCCGTATGACCGGTCAGTGATTCCAAGAGTGTTCCGGTTTTTTTATCCCACACACGTAAAGACCTATCAATACTCGAAGTATAAATTTTATCACCTGCAAATTTTGCATCAGTCAGGGCCATTTGGAAATTGATATCTTCAAAGTATCCGTTGTGCCCTTTTATCCCATATCGTTTGGCTCCTTCTTCCCCTCCGATTGAAGCCAAGGTTCTTAACCAAGATGGATGCTTAACTTTATAAATCGGATTTGTTGTCCCCTTCTGCAGTAACTCTCCTTCATTAAACCGAAGATTAATTATGTTTCCATGAGCATCCATATCTCCAAATTTACTTAGGTTAGTCTTGGTGACTTCGATAGCTTGTTGTTTGGACAAATCCCATCTTACAATTTCTGTAGTACTAATCACAGTACAAATAGTATTATCTATAGCAATTATGCTTCCCTTTGGAAAATTATCAGGTAAAGAAATCCTTTTATAACCAAGATTGACATCCCAAAGAAAACGATTACCTCTTTGGTCGTTAGCAAAAAAATATTTATTGTCACTAGAGTAGTTGATTCGCAATGCCCAAGTTTCAATAAGTGATAATTTTTGCTCTATTCTTCCCGTTTCTCTGTGGACAATTACAATACCGTTTTCTAATGTACTTGCCGCAATATGCTTACGTTCTTTGTTATATGCCAAAACATAAATTTCATCATCCAATTGAGCGATGAGCTGTTCGTTGGCATCCCCTTTTATCCTTTGCGCAAGTCTTCCACTTAATGTACACACAAGGACCGTATCTCTATCACTTAAGAAGGTAACATCAATATAAGAAACTGGATTAAGGGCAGTTAACTTAGAAATTACAATTTCATTTTCTTGAGCTATTGATATTGTACTAAAATAAAATACTACAAAAAATAGCACGTACTTTAAACTATTTCTCATCATTACAGATAGTTACTTTTTGATTATTACTCAGAATTTCAAGGTTGGCGCTTTGATCATTTACCCCTATTTTTACTTTATTATTTCCTCTATCCCACATATGAAGGGAAGCTCCGCCTTGAGGTTCTGAAATAAGTAAAAGATGCTGCTGGGTTTTAGAATCCAAAGTTAAAAAGGCATTCCCATAGTCATCATCAGTAACATATCCCCCACGTTCCTGACCTTCATGATCAAATAACATGACTCCTGAAACTGAACCTAACTTCCCTCTTGCAGCCACTCTATATCCATTACTAAAATTAGGATCTGGTAAATGTGCTCCAATTACAACTCGTTCTATACCTAATGAATCAACAATCACAATACCACCGACTTTAAGGATGGTATCTGAAGGAGACTTAGTCCCCTTGTTGGAAAATGAAAATAAATAAAAACTGAATGTGATTAGGTTGAGTGCTGTCAGAAAGTAAACAATTTTTCCCTTCATCTTTTTGGTTTTTTATGGTTTCTCTTAGGACGAACCACAAAACTCTTTGTTACAACTTTTAACATTTAACAATCTCGTTAACTGATCATTAAGAGTCCTAATTATCAACCAAAAAACATCTGGAAATCCCTGAAATCATTAGCTAAAACAAAAGAATCTTAAACTGTACGCTGTCAAAAATATAATTTAAAACAAGTCAATTCGAAATACTTAACCTTACCATAACACGATAAAAGGATGTGAAAATCTTCTTATACAAATTCATGTATTTCATCGATTATCCTACAATATGTATAGTATTTTCAATAATTAAACATATCTTAAGCTTACAATTAATTAAGATTATTCTTTCTTAAATAAAGGATAGTTCTTTATTAATACTAGCGTTATACATTAATTTAAAGTTAAATTTTTAATACTCAAAAAAACACAATTCAACGTAGTATACTTTCAACATAATCCTTCTTAGGAAATCAACACTTTGATTGAGAAAGTATGCAAGGGCTTACTGCGAATTTGTAAACACCAAAATTAGTAAAACATTTATGCCGTGATTGTTGCCTTTTGGCAATGGTCGGGATTGGATAATATTAATTTTTAAAACCATACGCTTATGAAGCCCTTAACCTCAAAATTGTTATTTAGGCACTTTGCACAAAAGGCCCTATTCTGCTGGTTCATTGCAGTTTTACTGAGTATCAATTCAAATGCTCAAATAGGTAATGCGCCAAAAAACCAACCTACCCCGTGGACTTCCGATCAATTTGCGGTATCTGGCTCTGATAATCTCTCCGGACTTTGCCTTTTATCTTCCATATCTGGTAGTGAAAATCTAACAAGTGCAACCCAAATTACTAATGTAAATATTGGTGTTGGACTTGGATGTACCGCGAATTTAAGTGTTGTTGACAACAATAATGAATATCCTGCTGGCACATGGGCGGGTTTCAGAATTGGAGCTAATAATTTATTAAGTCTAAGTGTTTTTCCAAACATTACTATCAAAACATTTAATAATGGTAGTGCTACAGGAGACCAATTAGTTGTTTCTGCCTCACTTTTAGGTTTAAGCCTATTAGCCGATGGCACTTCCACCCCTGGGTTCATTACAACACAACCATTTGATGAAATTAAAATCTCATATGCTTCTGCAGTAGCCGTGTCATATAATACTGAGGTATATCATGCGACAATTGTATCTTATGCTGATACTCTAGATTTAAATTCTTCCGATGCCTACTGTAATACTGCAATTGGGTTGACTCAACCGGACTTCCCAGTACATATAAGTAACTCTGGCATGACTGGTATTACCCTAGGAACAATGGATAATCTAGAGAATATTATTGACTCTAACAATACTAATTTCGCCTCAATAACCTTACCAGTAGGTATAGTTTCTTCAGCCTATGTTGCAGTCAAAAAAGAACTATCAAGCTTCCCATCGGGGTATTTCGCAGGCTTTTCAATTGCCAAAAGCTCTATATTGTCACTAGATATATTGAGCAATATTACCATAACAACTTATTTAAATGGAAATCAACAAGAAGCTCAATCAGGATCCAATTTAGTACTCTCGACACCTATTTTATCTAGCGAACATTCAACCGTTGGTTTTGTAACTACACTTCCTTTTGACGAATTACGATTTACGGTCAATCAAATCATTGGAGTTAATCTAGGAACCATTCAATTATATGAACCTACAATTACACGGTACTGCCAAGGCCCGGATATGACCAATTCTATTTATTGTAACACATCTACCCCCCTTACCACCCCAGAATTTCCAGTATATATCAGTGCTGAAAATACCGGAATTGATGGTGTCGCTTGTATAGGATGTAGTGTCAATAATCCAGATAACAGTATAGACAGTGATCCATCAAATTATACAGAAATGGTAGTTACCGCAAATGTCGGAAGTTATACTAAATTGGCCATAAAAGACGCTCTTACCCAATATGGACCTGGAATGTTTGTAGGCTTTGACATTGAAAATTCCTCCTTGGCTGATATTGATCTGCTAACCAATTCCATTTCAATTGTGACAATACAGAATGGTATTACACAAGAAACAATTAGTGCCAATCAGCTGTTATCTGTGGGTTCCGGGTTACTAAATGGTAGCAATAGACGGACTTTAGGTTTTGTAACTTCTCAACCGTTTAATGAAGTAGTCCTAATTATTACAAATCTAGTTGGAATTGATCTAGGGACTACTCGTGTTTATAATTTGTCTATCACTCCATTTTGTCCAGGTCCAGAATTGGTGTGCAACACACCAACCAATATGACAACACCAACATATCCCGTTTTTATCAATGGAGAACGTACAGGAATTGAAGGTGTAATTTGTATTGGTTGTAGTGTGAGCAACTCAAATAATCTAATCAATTCCGATGCAACAGATTATGCTACAATTGAATTTACGGCTGCTGTCTTAGCTAGCGGAAGTATATCGGTAAAAAATGCACTAACGGAATACGTTTCTGGAACCTATGCTGGATTTGATATAGAGAATACAGCCCTACTTGATGTTGATGCCATTAATTCTATTCGAATAAACACCTATTTAAATGGGGTTCTACAAGAATCCAAAACGGGGAATTCCGAATTAATTTCCGTCGATACAAGCTTACTTACAACTGAAGGTAGACGCTCCATAGGATTTGTTACCTCCATGAATTTTGATGAAGTACAATTAATCTTACAAAACACTGTGGAGCTAAATCTTGGCAGCACTAAAATATATTCCAATATTATCCAGAACCTTTGTGCCACACCTATAGAGTGTGATCAGACTTATTATCTTAACTCCCCTCAATTTCCGGTAATCATAAATAGTTCCGCGACAGGAATCGATGGTCTAGCTTGTGTTGGATGTTCATTACAAAATACAGCAGGTGTACTTACTCCTGAGAATAATGATTATGCCACTATTACAATGGCCGTAGGTGTGGCTTCATCAGGTACTGTGGCGGTTCATGATGGAATAAATACTTTTCCAGCTGGAAGTATAGCTGGATTTGTTGTTCAAGACATGAATGGCTTGTTGGAAATTGAACTTCTAAGTACACTTTCAATTTCAACTTATAATAATGGTTCATTGGTAGAATCAAGAAGTGGCGCTCAACTCCTAAATGCCGATTTACTTGTACTATTTATAAATCCAGACACTGGTGTGTATAATATTGGTTTTAGAACTACTCAAGGGTATGATGAAGTTAGAATATCTGTTGGTGCTTTAGCTGACGTATTAAACATAGTCCGCGTATATGGGGCATTTGTAGATACTCATGGTGCCTCAGATCCTGGTCTTGGTTTTAATTGTCCATATGAAATAATCGCTACAGACGATACTGCGAAAATTCTAATTGGAGATTCGTACACCTTAAATGTGTTATCTAATGACACCTTAAACAATGAAACCGTTACCACAGAGACAGTGACTATTTCATTAGTTACTCCAGAACCTAATGGCTATCTCACATTAGATCCTACAACTGGTATAGTTAGTGTATCTCCTTCAACACCTTTAGGAACCTACACCTTAGAATACCAAATATGTGAAACTGCGTATCCTACAAATTGTGATACCGCAATTGTAACTATTACAGTTTCTGATGCTTTATTTACAGTTACCAAAGTAGCAGATAAGCCTACCTATGATACCGTAGGAGAAATAATCACCTATACCATTACAGTAACCAACTCTGGAAATGTGACGCTTACCAATATTGTGGTTACTGATGATCTGACCGGAGATTCTTGGAATGTAGCCTCTTTAGCTCCTAACGCAGCTCAGACTTTTACGACAACCTATACCATTACTCAAGCAGACCTAGATGCTGGTGCAGTAACCAACTCAGTAGCTGTCATTGGTAAAGATCCTAATAATACTGATGTAACTGGAGGCGATCAAGAAACCATTACTAATAGTGATGCACAAGGCGCATTTACGGTTACCAAAGTAGCAGATAAGCCTACCTATGATACCGTAGGAGAAATAATCACCTATACCATTACAGTAACCAACTCTGGAAATCTGACACTTAGCAATATTGTGGTTACTGATGATCTGACCGGAGATTCTTGGAATGTAGCCTCTTTAGCTCCTAACGCAGCTCAGACTTTTACGGCAACCTATACCATTACTCAAGTAGATCTAGATGCTGGTGCAGTAACCAACTCAGTAGCTGTCATTGGTAAAGATCCTAATGATAATGATGTAACTGGAGGCGATCAAGAAACCATTACTAATAGTAACGCTCAAGGTGCATTTACGGTTACCAAAGTAGCAGATAAGCCTACCTATGATACCGTAGGAGAAATAATCACCTATACCATTACAGTTACCAACTCTGGAAATGTGACGCTTACCAATATTGTGGTTACTGATGATCTGACTGGAGATTCTTGGAATGTAGCCTCTTTAGATACAAACGCAGCTCAGACTTTTACGGCAACTTATACCATTACTCAAGCAGATATAGATGCTGGTTCTGTAACCAACTCAGTAGCTGTCATTGGTAAAGATCCTAATGATAATGATGTAACTGGAGGCGATCAAGAAACCATTACTAATAGTGATGCACAAGGCGCATTTACGGTTACCAAAGTAGCAGATAAGCCTACCTATGATACCGTAGGAGAAATAATCACCTATACCATTACAGTAACCAACTCTGGAAATGTGACACTTAGCAATATTGTGGTTACTGATGATCTGACCGGAGATTCTTGGAATGTAGCCTCTTTAGCTCCGAACGCAAGTCAGACTTTTACGGCAACATATACTATAACTTCTCAAGATATGTTGCTTAATCAAGTTCGAAATGTAGTTAGGGTTATAGGAAACTCTCCAGACGATACCGATGTTGAAGAAGAAGGAGAAGAAACGGTCACTAATAATGGAGATATTTCAGTAAAGGTGTATAATGCAATTTCCCCAAATAATGATGGGAAAAATGATTTTTTATATATCAAAGGAATTGAATATTATCCTAACAATACACTTGAGGTATACAACAGATGGGGTCGAAAAGTATTTGAAGCTAATGGTTACAATAATAGTACTGTAATATTCAATGGTATATCCCAAGACAATATGACAATTCAAAAACAAGAAGGACTTCCTTCAGCAACCTATTACTATGCCTTACGTTACAAAAATTTGGATGGTAAGTACGTAACTCTAACAGGTTGGTTATATCTAAACAATGATTAAGGACCGTCTAATTAGTTGGATACAAACGCTAGGGGTAGATTACTACCCCAGCATTAAAAACATGAATATTATGAAATTTAAAATAGGAATTATCACGTTTTTCTTGACATGCTTTACAGTTCAAGCACAACAAGAGCCTCAGCATACACAGTATATGTATAACACCCTTACCATTAACCCAGCCTATGCAGGTTCTCGAGGGATGATGAGTATTTTTGGGATGCACAGATCGCAATGGGTAGGTTTAGATGGAGCACCAGCAACAAGTACCTTCGCTTTGCACACTCCAATAAAATACAGCAAATTAGGGTTAGGGTTCTCATTCACCAACGATCAAATTGGACCTCAAGACTTTAATAGCATAGCGGCTGATTTATCGTATTCTCTTGATTTTGATTATGGAAGAAAACTGTCTTTTGGGTTTAAAGTAGTAGGTGATTTACTAAATGTAGATTATACTAAGTTAGATATTTATCATCCGGACGACCTTAAATTTCAATCTAATATTGACAATCGATTTTCTCCAAATTTTGGCGCAGGCATTTATTGGAGTACCCCTGATTATTACCTAGGAATTTCTACACCACGTATTTTAGAAACTAAGTTTTACGATCAACAAAAGGAATCTGTTGTAAGAGAAAAAATGCACTATTACCTAATAGGTGGTTATGTTTTTGATCTCACACACGATGTAAAATTGAAACCTGCTTTCATGAGTAAAATTGTTCAAGGTTCACCTTTACAAATCGATCTTTCAGCAAATGCATTATTTATGGAAAAATTTACCCTAGGATTAGCCTATCGGGTAGACGCCGCTATGAGTGCATTGGCCGGATTCCAATTATCTGATCAACTATTTATTGGATATGCCTATGACGCTGAGACAACAAAACTTGCGAATCATAATTCTGGTTCTCATGAGATCTTTTTACGATTTGAGTTACTAGGTAACTATAAGCGGATAATTACACCCCGATTCTTCTAATTTACTTTACTATGAAAAAATCAATCATTTTTTATATCATTTGTGCAGTATTTGCATGTAATAGCGTATTTGCTCAGCGCGTAAATCTTACTAAGGCCGCTGAGGCCTATGAGCAATTTGCCTATGTTGATGCAATTGAAACTTACGAACGAATTGCCGCTAAAGGATTTCGTTCTCAAGAAATGCTACAGCAATTAGCTAATGCATATTATTTTAGAGCTGATTACCAAAATGCGGCAAGATGGTACAAGGAACTTTTTAACCTTAATGCACAACAAGCTCCTGCATATTTTTATCGTTATGCTCAGAGTCTTAAGGCCTTAGAGAATTATCCTGAAGCCGATAAAATGATGAGCGAATTTACGGTGCTATCACAAAAAGAACGTAGGGCACAATTAAGCAAAGAGCGAAAAGATTACCTAACTGAAATAACACGTAATTCAGGGAGTTATGAAGTTAAGCCTTTATCTATTAATTCACCCTATTCTGATTACGGTGCAGTATTCTATAAGAATCGAATTGTATTTACCTCTGCCCGTGATACTGGAGGACTTTCCAAACGTAAAGATCACTGGACTGGAGAAAGTTTTACTAATCTCTATGAGGCGGAAATCACCAATATGGGTGAAGCAATAAACCCAGTTCGTTTTTCAGCAAACCTTAGCAGTAAATTTCACGAATCTACCCCTACTTTTACTAAGGATGGAAGCACCATTTATTTCACAAGAAATAACTTTCACAACCACAAGAGGAAGACCAATAAACAGCAAACAACATTGCTAAAAATATACAGAGCTTCTTATCTTAACGGTGAATGGACAAATATTGAAGAACTTCCTTTCACAAGTGATGAGTATAGTACAGCCCATCCTATTTTAACGCCATCTGAAGATTTCTTATATTTTGTTTCTGATATGCCTGGCAGTATTGGTAAATCTGATTTGTATAGGGTAGCTATTAACAAAGACGGCTCCTTTGGAAAGCCTGAAAATTTAGGTGATTATATAAACACTGAGGGGAAGGAATCCTTTCCTTTTATTTCACAGGATAATGTTCTTTTTTTCGCTTCTGATGGGTATCCCGGACTAGGAGGGTTAGACATGTATGCAAGTAAAATAAATGAAGATGGAAGTTTTAGTGTACCACAAAACTTAAGTACACCTTTAAACAGTCCAATGGATGACTTTAGTTTTATTATGAATCCAACTACTAAACACGGTTATGTAAGTTCAAATAGAAGTAATGGAATTGGCGGTGATGACATATATTTAGTACATGAATTACGTCCGCTACAGTTTTCATGTAATCAATTGATTTCAGGCATAATCACGGACAAGGAAACAGGAAAACCTATGGACGGAGTTAAGGTTTCACTTCTTGACAATCAATTTAAGGTCCTAAAAACTGTCATTACCCAAAATGACGGAAATTATCTTTTTGAAGATCTTAATTGTGGGGATATATATTATGTTCGTGCTGAGAAAGAATCCTATGAAATTAAAGAAATTCCGGTAACTCTTCCTCAAGAAAATGGGACATCAAACGTACCCATCAAACTCGACAAAAAACGAATTCCAGTGAAGGTCGGCGATGATTTGGCGAAAATATTCAATATAGAAATGATCTATTTTGATTTTAATAAATATGACATTCGCCCGGATGCCGCCCTTGATTTATCTAAAATTGTGGATATGATGAAGGAATATCCAAATATGCAGGTTAGTATACGTACTCACACTGATAGTAGAGGTTCAAAAAAATACAATGAACGACTATCTGATAATAGAGCAAAATCTATCATGAAATGGATGACTCAACAAGGTATAGAGGCTAAAAGGCTTATAGCCAAAGGGTACGGTGAAAGTCAATTAATTAATAAATGCGCTGACACAGTAGAATGTACTGAAGAAGAACATCAACTTAACAGACGTAGTGAATTTTTAATTATTCAATTATAATCTCATTACATTATAAAGAAAGCGGGAGTTCCCGCTTTCTTTTTGTTTAGTTCTGTAAGGTTGGCACAATTTCTATACTGTATTTATAAACTTTAGGTGGAATAGTATACTCTTGGTGAACCTTAGCCCCCCAAGAATTATCTCCCCCTACTCCCATTTGTAGTAAATCCAAATTCCATTGCATTTGATCTCCTAGTTTAATATCTGCCCCATGTCTTGTTGTCACTGGCACTAAACCTGAAGCTGATTCTGCTCCATCTTTACCCTCAACAAAATCTAACTCGGTCATATTAAAAGGCCATGTACTCGTATTTATATAGCCTAAAGTTCCTTTAGCGGTTAGACTAAGTGAAGATGATTGTATTTTTACCCATCTCACATCCGTTCTATTACCTGTTTCTTGAGGACGCATATATCTGTGAAATGCATCCGATATTTCAGTAGTATAAATTCCTGCCTTTACTCCTGTTTTTCGGTCCCAATAGCTTTCTTCTGGTCCGTTGCCATACCATGAAACCTTATTATACTTTGTAGGTAGTAACATAAACATACCTATTCTGGGTATAGAAGGTAATTCCTTTTTGATTGGTGTAAATGAATAGTCAAGTCCCAAGGAGCCATCATTTCCTAATGTAAAAGCAATAGAAACGTCAGCCTCCTGATTAGGTAAATCATATTGTACTTTAAAAGTAACCCCTTTATCTGTCTTATTAGGAGGAGATACTAACCGCGCCTTTAAATTATAGGTTGCATCTTGCCAAACTTTCGCCCATGACTGCATTCCATTTCCTAGGTCATTATCTGTTGGTGGACGCCAAAAATTTGGTCTTATGGGTGAATTACTAACAACTGTGTTATTGAAGACCCATTGGGTAATTTCGCCCGTCATTTTGTTTAGCTCTAAGGAAACTAAATCATTACTTATTTCAATAATTTCTTTGTTCGAATTAATTTCCAAGGATTTACCATCACCTTGTTTTTGAGCTTGGATTCCTTTTTTATGAATTATAAATTGATCCCATGCAATTTCATGTCCTTTGGGAATCATTTCTGTTTCCTTCTTTTGATACATTACCACTTCTAAAATGTACTCATTGTTAGCGTTAAATGTAGATGGAATTCCCTTCAAAAAGATGGTTTGCTTTTCTTGAGGAGGTATTGACATCCTAAATGGTTCACCTTCGTCCACCAAAACACCATTTTCAAACAACTTCCAAATCATTTCCTTGTCAGAAAGATTGGTGAAGAAGTTTTTATTATCGACTTGTAAGATTCCTTTTCCTAAATATGAAAATTGGATGGGTTCATAAACCTTTTTTACCTCAACAATATGTGGATGTGGTCTTCGATAAGGATCTACTAAACCGTTATTTAGAAAGTTACCATCAGTCGGTAAATCCGGGTGAAAATCATGACCGTATGCAAAATAAGGTGTACCATTCTTGTCTTTATATTCTAAACTCTGATCAACCCAATCCCAAATATACCCTCCTTGCAAATTGGGGTATTTCTCAATGATATCCCAATAATCTTGCAAATTACCTACAGAATTACCCATAGCATGCGCATACTCAATCATAATAGATGGCTTTGTCGAATTCGATTGGCCATGTTCTATAAGATAATTAAATCGAGGATACATCGGACAATAGATATCTGTGTAATCTTCCTTTCTCGCTGGCTCATACTGTACAATTCGATTATTATCCTGAGATTTAATCCAATTATACATCGTCTTAAAAACGGTTCCCTCTCCAGCTTCATTACCAAGTGACCATGAATAAATACTAACGTGATTTCTATCTCTGTAAAACATTCGTTTTAGACGCATCATATGAGCAGGAAGCCAGCTTTCTTCATTACCTATTTGTGTGTCTTCATTAATAGCCAATGGGTGGCTTTCAATATTCGCTTCGTCTACTACATATAGACCATATTTATCGCATAATTCCAACCAGTAGGGATCATTTGGATAATGTGAACTTCTTACGGCATTTATATTATGCTGCTTCATAAGTTTAATATCCATTTCCATATACTCTTTAGGAACAACATGACCACTAATAGGATGAGTTTCATGCCTGTTTACTCCTCTAATATATATAGGCTGTCCATTTACTAGCAATTGACTATTTTTTATTTCTACTCGCTTAAAGCCAGTATAGGCATTTATATACTGATTATTAAAACTATTGTCCATATCCTCCATAGCTATGGCAACTTTATATCTATTAGGTTCCTCAGCTGACCATTTATTCACCTTATGAAATATTTTTTCAACTGACACTACTATTGAAGAATCCGCTGGAATGATGAGAATTTCATTTGATGAAAATAATAGACTATCAGCATCTTTTATGGCTATTGTTAATGTACGTTTCGCGTCCTGGGATAATGTATTTTTTAGGGTGACTTCAGCATTTAATACGCCATCAGTATAGGAACTGTCCAAATTAGTCTGAACGTAATAATCTGCAATACTTACTTTTGGTTGGGTATATAAATACACATCACGCTCAATTCCACTCACACGTAACATGTCTTGACTCTCAAGATAACTGGCATCACTCCATCTAAACATTTGTAGGGCAATAAGATTACTTCCTGGATGAAGATACGGTGTGATATTAAATTCTGCAGGTGTTTTGCTCCCCTGTGAATACCCTACATACTCTCCATTAACATATACATACATAGCTGATTTAGCTGCTGCGAAATGTAGAATTATATCCTCAGAAAGCATTTCCTTACTTATTTCAACTAGTTTTCGATACGTCCCTACAGGATTATAATCAGTTGGTATATCAGGCCATTTTGTTTCAAAAGGATAGCGCTCATCTAGGTAAATGGGATGATCAAATCCTTCGGTTTCCCAATTAGCAGGAACCTTGATTTCTCCCCAATGGGAATCATCATAGGTAACATGCTGAAAGGTAGTAGGTCTTTGTTTAGGATCTTTTACAAAATGGAATTTCCAAGAACCATTAAGGCTTAAAAATCGTTTAGAATCTTCCTTACGGTTAATATTTGAAGATTCAACTCCAAAAAAGGTAGCCCTTGGCGGCAATTTATTTTCTTCAAAAACTGTATGATTGTAATGATTCGTTTGTGCTGGAACCTCTGAAAGGTTTCTTTCTTGACAAGAAATTCCAACAAATGCCAGGATAATTACTATTATTATTTTATTCACGTCAATTAATTTTAGTTTAATACACATTTAAAGCAACCCACTTACTTTTTCATTTTAGAAAGCAGCTGAGTCCTCTCAATTAACATCAATACTCATATTGATGTTTAATAAAATCCTCTTCTAATATATTCTTTAAACATTGTATAAGTTCTTCTGCATTTTCAATAGAGAAAACGATAGGAGGTTTAATTTTCAAAACATTATTATCAGGCCCATCTGTACTCATTAAAATACCATAATCTTTCATCCTATTAATTACATAATCAGCTTGAGCTGCCATGGGTTTCATATGGGCATCTACAAACTCAATTCCTAAAAAAAGCCCTTGACCCCTTACATCTCCGATAATAGGAAATTCAAGTGCTAACGCCCGCAATTCAGCTTTGAGATAATTACCTACCTTTAATGCATTTTCTTGGAGTTTTTCTTCTTTTATAACTTTCATTACCGCAGTCCCGATAGCGCAAGAAACAGGATTACCGCCAAAGGTGTTGAAGTACTCCATACCATTAGCAAATTTTTCAGCGATGTCTTGAGTACAAACAACGGCTGCCAGTGGATGTCCATTCCCCAAAGGCTTACCTATAGTTACAATATCTGGAACCACATCATGAAGTTGAAATCCCCAGAAGGTCTTCCCCATTCGACCGCATCCCACTTGCACTTCATCTGAAATACAAATTCCTCCAACCTTTCTTACCGATTCATAGGCACGTTGGAGAAATCCTTCAGGAAGTTCTATTTGTCCACCACAACTAATTATTGGTTCTATAATAAATCCACCTATCTTTCTTCCTTTTTGATGGGCATTTGATATACACTTTTCCACTTCTAAAGCATATTTTTCTCCTGTATTATCTCCTCTATATTTTCCCCTAAAACGATCTGGTAAAGGAAATACATGAGTGAATTCAGGAGCTCCTTGTCCTCCTTTCCCATCAAACTTATAAGAACTTATATCAATACACATATTACTGTTTCCATGGTATCCTACCTCAGAGACAAGTACATCATTGCTACCTGTGGCAGCCTTCATCATTCTAATAGCTAATTCATTGGCCTCACTTCCTGAGTTCACAAAATGAATAACACTAAGTTGAGGAGGCATTGTGGCTAAAATTTCCTTAGCTAATTCATTAATATTTTCATGTAGATACCTTGAATTTGTATTAATTAAGGCCATTTGATCTTGACCCGCTTTAACAACTTTTGGATGTTCGTGTCCTACATGGGCAACATTGTTAACTGTATCAAGGTATTGTCTTCCATATTGGTCCATCAAAAACACCCCGTCACCTCTAACCATTTTTATGGGTTCCTTATATTGAAGGCTCAAACTTTTACCTAAGTGCATTTTTCTATAGGAGATAAGTTCCTGGTTGGCAGGGTCTAAATATTGATTTAATCCTTCCATTTTAAAAATCAGATTCGGATCAGGACAAATACTACTCCAAAAAATACGCTCACTAGGATACGTAACGCCCGGGAAATCATTTTCATAAGTGAGCATTGAAAGCATTAGCTGAAAGTGTAAATGAGGTATCCATCCGCCATTCTCAGAAATAGCCCCTAAACTTCCTATGTAATCTCCAACATTTAAAACATCCCCGCATTTAAGATATTGAACACTGGATTCTGATAAATGGCCATACAGTGAATAAAATGTAAATGTTTCTAATTGATGTTCAAGAATAATTAATCCACCATATCCCTTTTCTCCTTTATCAATGGTAGCCACAACAACCTTTCCTTCCAAAAAACAATGAACTGGAGTTTTTTCTGATAGCCAAAAATCAATTCCTAAATGGACTGTCCTATGCTCTTTGCCTTTGTTTCCAGTTCTTTCGTAAATCGCACTGGAATAGAATGGACGAGGCTCTAGATATCCTCCAGCAATGAGTTTATCTGGATTTTGTTTTTGCAGTGTTTTAAGTTTATATTCTATAAAATCATCATTTAAAAAATCTTCTTTGTGACCTAACCATTTGCTAGACACGCTCAAGTCGATTCCCATTACCTCGGTGAAGGAAATTGATGGAAAAAGTGAATGTAAAGAAAAAGATTGTTGTTCAGCCCATTTCACAAATTGTTGCTCATTGGTATGTGCTGAAAATCCGCATATCTTTCTAAAACAAACATGTGCATACTCCCGATCAATTGCATACCATTTTTGCAATAATTCCCAAGCACCTTTTTCACTAATACATAAATATTCATTCGTTGGTTCCCTTTCTTTATTAATGGCAGATTTGGTCACTGAAATAACTAATCGCATTCCTATAGCAGTATATAAATGCGCTAATTCTTCTTCAAGTAAAGGGAAACTCTCATGATATCCTTGCACTATGGGTAATGCAGCCTCCAAGGGGTTCGCATGTTTCATAATGGCATAGGTACAAGCTACGGCTACATCATTAATTATTTGAGTATACACGGCATCACCGAAATCAATACATGTTTGAACTGATGGATTCAAAAGATCTTTTGAAACAATTATATTATTATCATTCGCATCATTATGAACGACTGATTTTCTTAACTGACTATAGGTGTCTTCATTTTCTTTGAAAAGCCTCTGAAAAAAAGAAGTTATTCTTGATTGCTCTCCTTTAAAATAATACCCATAGGAATAGGTCCATTCAGCCTGGGCAATATCCCACTCAAAAGTGCGACTTGCCTCTGGATGAGTGAATCCATGAAGTAGCTTTGTTAGTTTTCCGCATTGTTGACCAAGCTGATAACGTAAAGATGCTGATTGTGGATTTACTGTACTCCATATTCTACCGTCAATCCAAGTCAACATTCGCACCTTCCTTACTTCACCGAAATCATCTTTCATTTCTGAAATAGCCTCTCCATTTATTGCTCTGATTACCCTTGGTACCTTTGCAAACTCTAAAGCATTAGTTGCTATATAATCTAATAACTGTTGTTGAAAATCTAAATAGGCATCACATTCTTGAGGACGAGAAATTTTTAATATAAAAGATTCATTTCTAGGAGTGCTGATTTTAAAATTAAAATCAATTTCTCCAGGTAGGGATGAAGCCTCTCCTCTAATATCAAAAATATCTAAAGCTATTTGAGCAGCTCTATCAGGGGTAATCAATATTTTAGTGTAATCCTCCATACTAGTTACTTTTGTTTGATATTTCATTGGATTTAGTAAGCATCATTATAATATGAGCAGCACTCCAACTAAAATTTTGAGCATATAACCCCTTACCTGTAAGCGGATGATAGTTTTCTCTAATAGAAACTCCTCTTTTTAAAAGACCTTCTGCTCCATTTATTATGTTAATTGTAGCCAAATCAGCTTCCTTATTAAAACCATAATTACGTAATCCTTTTATTCCAAAATACGCTTGATCTAACCAATTAGGCCCTCTCCAATATCCATTCATCGGATCAAATTTTGGATGATCTTTTGCCATTGTTTGAAAAGGAACCTTAGTAAAAAACATCTCTGGATTCATCATTTTCTCCTTTACAGCCCTGGCCTGATCTAAAGAAGCCACCTTTGCCCATAATGGAGTCCAGCCTTCGCTTCCTGCACCCTTTATAAATTGAGTTCCATCTAAAGAAGTATCATAAAACCATCCATCTTCTTCACTATAAAACTGAGTTTGTATCTTACCTCTTAACTCATCAGCTTCTTTTTGAAACCTTTTCGAATCGATGTGATTACCCAATACCAGGGCCAACTTAGAAAGATACTCCTTTTCAGCATATAGATACGCATTAAGATCTACACTTTCTTGGTTAAGAGAAAAGGCTCCTTCACTATTTTTAAGTATTTTAGAATCGTCAAATCGTATAGCGTTATCCATACCGCTTTCCCATTTAGCGGCAATTAAACTTCCATCAGTAGATCCAAATTCACACAAACCATCACCATCATGATCCCGTTTCATATACCACCACTCATGATATTTTTTAAGCTTTGGATACATTTCCTTAACAAAAAGAGTATCCTTTGATATTCCAAACACCTTTGATACTGCCCATGCGGCCAAAGGTGGTTTCGTGTCTCGATAGTTATGGGCTTCAATTGTTGTATCTCTGTAGACACAATCCACAATAAAACCATCCTCCAATTGAAAATCAAACATGGCTCTGATTTGGTCCTTTGCTAACCCTTCGTTGTAAAATGAGAGTCCAACGGCATGCTTCCAGGAGTCCCAAGACCAGAACCCATGAAACCATTCATAATGATAACTTGGAAATAATCCTTGATGTTTTAATTCCCCGGCTGGTATCCTCCAATTATTCTGTAATGTAAGTATTGATTTTGCTAATACCATTCTGTGAGCTTGACTAACTAAATCTGGATTCATATAGCCAAACACCGTTGATAGTTCTTTATTCTTTTCTATTTTTCTTTCTAGAAGTACCGCATCAAAATCAATTTCTTCCAAGTAGTTTTTCTCCTTATTCCAAGAATATTCTGGAAAAATAAACGTATTGGTAATTACTATTTTCTTAACTTCCTTAGGACCTAATTTAAACGTTGGTTTTTTAAGAGTGTATGAAGTGCTATCTGTTACTGCCAACAAGGGCCGTTCTCCAATAACTCCTATATAGCCAACAGCTTGTGATTTTTTAGACAGAAGCTTAATATAACTTCCTTCCTTTTCAAGTGTAATATCTAATCCTTCAAAAACTCTTCCGCTTACAGTTAACGTAACTTCCATACTTTGATTCGAAAGATTGGTAAGCTCTATTTGCTGTAACGCAGTATGAGGTGAACTAAAGACTAATTGCTGATTCACTGTGGCTCTCTCATTTTTAAATTCTTGCATTAAATGACTAGTATAGCTTTCTAATTGTTGGCTATCATTTTGCCAATCAATTAATGGAGTTCCATCTTTATCGGTAAGTTCAATTTGAGCTAGCTGTTTGCTTACCCATACACCGTTTTGCTGAGTCATAAGAAAGGGCCCAGAAAAACCTCCATAGGAAGGAAGATCACTAAAACTATACGCAAACCAAGCTCCTTGATCTGAATACATCAGCATATCTCTATCTTTTACATTCTGGGGTGTTCCTTGAAAATCTAATACATTTCGAGAAGTCTCAAGATTCAAAAATTGATTTTTATCCATCAATCCAGTGGGCTGCTTTTCACAAGAAATAAATAGTGAAAAACCCACTATACCCGTGGCAAGTGCTTTATTTATCATCGTAATACGTTTTTAAAATAATAGGAGCACTATGGAAAGAATTTTCCATAGAAAATCATAATGAATTGGCAACCAAAGAAAAAAGTTGCCCTATAATGGACGTGGACTAAAATACAAAAAAATCCAAGATCTCATATTACTCAAATGTTAATTTAAAAAAATATATTTGCTAGAAAGCAAAAAGACTTACTAATAAAACCATTCATTATAAAAAACATCCTTGACCTCCCAATTCATCATAAAAGAAATTCAAAACAGAAATCAGCAGGTTTATAAAAAACTGTTTGGTGATCTCTATCGAGAACTGGTAATATATGCCAACGGATTTCTGTTCGACAAAGCCTCAAGTGAAGATATGGTTCAAGAAGTTTTTATTCATTTATGGGAACATGCGAAGGATATCACAATACGAGATTCCATCAAATCGTATCTTTATGCCATGGTTAGGAATCGTTGTCTTAACTATTTAAAATCCATTAAGGTAAATGACTCCTTACATCTTTTGGATTTCAATAACATACTAGATACTAGTTTTGATTTAGATTCGCTTTCGTCATCCGATAAGCAAATTCTCCATAGGCAACTACAACTTGTCATTGAACAACTGCCAAAGAAAATGCAACAAATTGTTGAGATGCGTTTTGTAAACAATTATAAATATGGAGAAATTGCTGCAGAACTGGGAGTGTCTGTAAATACTGTTAAAACACAATTACAACGGGCAAAACTGAAAATTTCTGCTGCTTTAACCCAATTAATCTTGTTACTCCTACATCACCTTAACTAAGATATTTATACAGTTTTTTATTTTTTTTTAATTTTTACACAATTTTTGTCACCCTTTTTTGAGAATTTATTGTCATACCATTAAATTGACCCAAAAAAGGAAAAATGGAATTTAAGCTTATTCTAAAAAAAATAGAAGGTACTCTCTCCCCTGAGGAACAAATTATTTTTGATAATTGGTATTTGCAATCACAACGTCATAGAGATTATTTTCACAGAGTAACTCAAATGAAACAACCCATAGGTGATATTGATACACTAAAGGCATATGAAAAAATAAGTAAAAGACTATATAGGAGAAAGCCTTCAAAATTATATTACAAAATTGCAGCGGCAGCATTGCTCTTGATTCTTATTTCTTTACCATTTGTAACGAATAAAAACAATCAAAAATTCCCTCCTTCTACAAATGAAATAACAAAACCATCACAAACTCCAATACTAATTGGAACAGACAAAGCGGTGTTAACTCTGGAAGATGGCTCAGAGATTGCCTTAGAAAAAGATGCTAATTTTCAAAACAATTATGCCAATAGTAATGGTAAAGAACTCGTTTACACCTCTAGCTCTAAGAACAACAATACTTCTTCAATTGCCTACAATACACTTTCCATACCTAGAGGAGGACAATTTTATATAGTATTATCCGATGGGACAAAAGTTTGGCTTAATTCAGAAACTAAACTGAAATATCCCGTAACCTTTAGTCTTACAACAACCCGAAAAGTAGAATTAGTGTATGGGGAAGCCTATTTTGAAGTATCTCCTAGTACCATGAATCAAGGACAGGGTTTTACAGTTATTACTCAAGGACAGGAAGTTGAAGTACTTGGAACTCAATTTAACATCAAAGCATATCAGGATGATAATTACATTGCTACAACACTAGTTGAAGGAAAAGTACGTATCGTTGGAGAACAAACTTCCATACAACTTCAACCAGGAATGCAATCCAAACAGGACATCAATAGCAGTAAAATTCAAAGTTTACATGTAGATATTTATAACGAGATATCGTGGAAAGAAGGATTCTTTAGTTTCAAAAATAAACCTTTGAAAGACATAGTTAAACAACTTTCAAGATGGTATAACATTGACATAGAAATCCATAATGAAAAAGCTGCTGAACTTGAATTTAATGGAGTATTTAATAAACATCAAAAACTGGAAAACATTCTTAACATAATAGAAAACACTAACGAAGCAAAATTTGAAAAAAAAGGAACTAAAATCATTATGAAGTAACCAAAGAAAAAAATGGGGAATGGAGCTTAGACCTGGACAATTTAATACTCCACCCCCGGCCTGATTAATTAAGTAATTAACTAACCAAAATGTAAATTTATGAAATCTAAATTTAACAATCTCCTTATGCGATATGGGGAGCACATTTTTATGAACATGATGAAAACATTTATCTTTTTATGTTGTTTTACAACATTCGCTTTCTCCTCTAAAGCAGGGTTTTCACAAAATTCAAAAATTGTCATTAAAACAGATTCATCACTCACAGTTGAAGAAGTTTTTGAGCTCATAAAGGAGCAAACAGAGTACACTTTTATTTATAGATCTGATTTGTTCACTAATGCTCCTAAAGTCGCTGTAAAGAAAGGAATTATTAAAACTGAGACGCTCCTTAAAAAAAGTCTTTCATATGGAAATATTATATATTCCTTTACACCGGATGGGGCCATTTTACTAGAAAAAACAACTGACAGTGGTCCTAGTGCACCCCAAATTTTAGTTTCAGGTATGGTTACTGATCATCTCGGTGCTCCTTTACCAGGGGCAACGGTTTCTATTAAAGGAAATGAAACCACAGGTACTCAAACTGATTTTGACGGAAATTACTCTATTAGAATCCCTAGTTCAAATACAATACTTGTATTTAGGTACCTTGGGTTTACAACCAAAGAAATCACTGTGGGCTCCAATACAACCATCAATGTGACACTGCAAGAAGATGCACAAAGTCTAGATGAAATTGTGGTTATTGGGTATGGTACACAGAAAAAAAGCGATGTAACAGGAGCTATAAGTACTGTCAAGAATGATCAACTTACCCAAGTAGTGACAACCAGCCCTACTGATGCACTACAAGGAAGGGTATCTGGAGTGACAGTAACCTCCTCAGGAAGTCCAGGGTCCGCAGCTGATGTAATGATTCGTGGTATTGGTACATTTGGAAGTAATCAGCCTCTTTATATTGTGGACGGTGTACAGGCTGATCCCTATTTTATTGATGCTAATAATATTGCATCAATTGAAGTACTGAAGGATGCTGCCTCAGGAGCAATATATGGAACTAAAGCTGCCAATGGGGTCATAATTATTACCACTAAAAGAGGAAAAGAGGGTAAACCCATGGTAGAGATTAATTCTTCTATGAATTTTAATTCTCAACGAAAAGAAATGAAATTACTCGATGCAGCTGGTTATCTTAGTGTGCACAGAGCTATGTATGAAAATGCAGGTGCATCTTTACCGCAATATGTACTAAACCCGCCAACAGCTGACACTGATTGGATTGGGGAAACACACAAATCAGGTGAACTCTATATGCTAAATGCTCGTGTAAGTGGAGCTTCCGAATTTATCAATTACAGTATTGGCGGTAGTTTTGCTGACGAAAAAGGAATACTTATAGGCTCTGAGTTTATGAAAAAAGGGTTGGTTGCTAATTTAGGCATCTCCAAGGGCAAGTTAAAGGCGGATATTAACCTAAACTATAACGAAACCTACAGAGAAGGGTTTAAATTCTCCCTGAGAGAAACTTTCCAAATATCCCCTCTTATCCCAATTTACGATCCTACCAAACAATCTGGATATGGATACAGAAGTGGTGATTTACCTGATCATAGAAACCCAATTGCTGAGGATCATTTTCTAAATGGCTACAATAAATCAAAATACTTTCTAGGAAATTTCGGATTAACCTATGAAGTTGTAAAGGGATTATATGCTAAAGCCAATTTTTCAGTTTCAAACCTAAACAGTTATACTTTTAATTTTAATCAGCCTTTTAGAGCCAGAGATGTTCAAGAAGAAGGGCGAGAATATGCTTTCATTTCTGAAAGAAACAGTGAAGAAAGAAGAATCAATCAAGAATACACCTTAAATTACAATTTCGATGTTAAGGAGCATGCTTTTTCACTATTAGCAGGATACCAGCGTATTTTAGAGCCCTATCGTTATACCTATGCACAGGCCGAAGGATATAAAATAGAAAAGGATGAAGACGGAAATGACATTAAAGTTCCAGCGAACATACTTGATCCCTCTTTCAACACCCTAAGTGCTTTTGGTGATGGAACCTATTCAGCATCTGGCTCCCGAGCCGAATATTCACTTGTTTCACATTTTGGAAGAGTTAACTATTCTTTTAAAGATCGATACCTGGTACAGGCTAGTGTTCGTAAAGATGGTAGTTCTAAATTTGGTAGAAACTATCGATATGGAAATTTCCCTTCATTCGCATTAGGATGGAAAATTACAGGGGAAGATTTTATGAAAGATCAAGAGTTATTTAACTTTTTAAAATTAAGATATAGTTGGGGACAAGCTGGTAATGATTCCGCATTAAATTACTATAGTTATATCGCTCTAATTTCTCAAGGTAAAAGTCAAGACGATGGAGGCTATGTTTTTGGAGATCCTCAGACTTCACATCAAGGAGGTATTGCTACCATGCTTGAGAACGACAATTTAAAATGGGAAACCAACACCTCATCCAATATCGGTATTGATTTTGCTAGTTTAGAAAACAAATTACAAGGTGCAATTAACTACTACAGTAGTAACACTAGTGATCTATTAATTACCAAGGTATTGCAAGGATCAGGAGGTCTTGATAATCCTATTATTAATGTAGGTGAGTTTAAAAATAGTGGACTTGAATTTGAGTTAGGATATACCAATAAAGAACATGCCTTTCAATATAATGCCTTTGCAACTTTTACCACCATTAACAGTGAAGTTGTACGCCTGAGTAGCAAGGACCAGGTAATTTATGGGGTAGGACTTAAATTTGGATCTGATCATTTTGCCAATCAAACCCGTGTTGGATATGAACCAGGAGCATTTTTCCTTCCTGTGGCTAGTGGAATTTTCCAGAATCAAGCAGAAATAGATGCACATAACTTAAATGGTAGTCCTATACAACCAGCAGCAGAACCTGGTGATATTCGATTTATTGATCAAAATAATGACGGAACCATTGATGAAAAGGATGCTATCTATCAGGGAAGTGCAATTCCAAAATTTGAGTATAGCTTAAACCTGGGCTCGAACTACAAAAACTTTGATTTTAATGTATTTTTCCAAGGTGTAGGTGGAAATAAAATCTATAATGGAAATAGTTTTGAAATGCTAGGAATGGATAGTGGCAGAAATTTCAGAACAGAAACTCTCAATGCATGGACCCCTAGTAATACAAATACTAATATGCCAAGGGCAGTATTGGGTGACCCTAATGGAAATAATCGCGCTTCTACCCGATTCCTTCACAAAGGAGATTATCTAAGACTAAAAACAATTCAACTAGGTTATACCCTCCCTAAAGAGGTGAGTTCTAAACTGTTGGTTGAAAAATTCAGAATGTATATTACCGGACAGAATTTGGTTACCTTCAGTAACTATGATGGACTTGATCCTGAAGTGGGTGGATCTATAATATCTAGAGGTATTGACCGCGATTTATATCCAAAGAACAAGTCTATAATTTTAGGAGTACAATTACAATTTTAAATTAGATTCAGATGAAAAAGGTATATATATATTGGGTAATGATAATGCTGTTAGGTACAGCAGCCTGTAATGATGATGAGTTCTTAACAAGAGTTCCTCATGATCAGTTAACCTCTAAGCTCTATTGGAGGGATGTCAATGATGCGGAATCAGGATTGGTAGCAGCCTATAGCCAACTAGAATCAAGAAGTGAATTTTGGGACGGATGGCAAGAGGGACGCCCTGTTGTGGAGTATTTTAGATCTGATTATGCCCTCCCAGGACCTGATGCAAGTAATTATTCTCATTGGATGTCAATGTTTAATTTCACATATGATAATGCACATACCTTTATAAATATTATTTGGAAGACTAATTATAAAGGACTGAACTATGCCAATCAGGTTATAGATCAGGTTGGGAAAATGAGTGACGAGCAAATTTCGGAAACTGATCGTAAGCGCATTGTGGGGGAAGCTACATTCCTTCGTGCCTATTATCATTTTAAACTAATAACACTCTACGAACAAATTATTTTAAGAGATGAAATGATTACCGTAGATAATATTGATAAACTACTTTCAAGTCGTCAAGAAGTTTGGGATTTAATCCTAAAAGATTTCAGTGAGGCTGCCGAAATGCTTCCTGAAAATGTAGCTTCTAAAGATTTGGGTCGTGCTACAAAAGGAGCCGCTCTGGCCTATTTAGGCAAGGCCTATTTACATAAGGCTGGAGATCCTACCTCTGCATCAGGTGACGATTTTACCAACGCTGCAGCTACATTTAAAAAAATTGTTGATGCTGGAACTTATCAATTAGAACCTGATTATTTGAGTATATTCAACGGAGAAAATGAAAACAACCAAGAATCAATTTTTGAATTGCAGTTTAAAAGTGGAGATGCCACTTCATGGAATGCTACCAGACTTCATGCATTTATAGGTGATTGGTGCATTGGCGGATGGGGAGGTATTGAAGCTAGTATTTCCCTTGTAAACGACATGAAAAAAGAAGGTATGATTGCCAATAATGGCCTATACGATAATCGTTTATATGGAACTTTGTATTTTAAAGACCCTTTCTACAATGACCCTCAAACTAATGAAATGCAAGGGTATACCTGGGATGTATTAGTTGCCGACACCTACGGGTCTGCAGATGCAAAGGACCAAACTGCATACTTTAGAAAATGGTTACCAAACTATGTATGGAATAACAGCTATATAGGACTCAATGTGGTTTTAATGCGATATGCTGATGTAATGCTCATGTATGCTGAGGCTCTCAATGAAACCAACCAACCAGCCCTAGCAATTCCATTAATTAATCAAGTACGCAGTACTCACGGGAATATGCCTCCTACAACAGCAACAACCCAAAGCGAAGTTCGTGAGCAAATTAAGCATGAAAGAACTATGGAGCTGACATTAGAATCTACACGCTTCTTCGACCTTAGACGTTGGGGTATGCTAGATCAAGCAATGCAAGCAGCTGGTAGAACAAATTTTAATGCAGTTAAACATTCTTATTTACCAGTGCCACTTACAGAAATTCAAGCCAACCCAGCGGTAAATTAATTCTCTAATAAATAACTCCCTTAAGTATACTTAAGGGAGTTTCTTTATAAATTTAGTAACAATTAATCCACTATCATTAAATCACAAGAATATCTACTTATGGCGATAGCTTTTAAGGCATCACTGCCGATTTAGAATTCTTCCAATAAGCGTAATGTAGACAACTTTCCAAGCTTATTAGCTGCTAGTGGACTGTCACCTGTTATAAGTTTCCTATCCTGATACACCTGCCCATTGGCAATTTTATTTACTATTGACATACCCAACTCCTGAAGTTCCTTTCCAAAATACCATGGCATTTTTCCAGGTAAATATCCCATTTTGGGAAGCAGTTTATCCATACTATCTGGAAAAGCTGCCATATAATACCCGTTAAAAATAAAATTTTCCTTTTGTTCATTTATACCAGCAGCTAAAAATGCAGCTGGCCCATGACAAATAGATATAATAAACTTATCCTTTTCTTTGGCCCAAAATAAAACTTCCTGTACCTCTTTACTTTTTGGCAAATCGATAACAGCGCCATGACCTCCTGGGATAAACACTGCCGCATAATCAATGGTATCCGTAAGTTGACTAACTAAATTTTTCAAACTTAAAGGATTTTTTATTTGGTCTTTACAGTCCTCATATATTTCCATGACAGCTTTATCCTGATTTGGCATCGCCCAATGTTCTAATTTCATTTCCTTACCAGTGGGAGTGGCAAAATCAAACTTGAAACCAGCCTTTTTCCAATGTAGCATGGGAACAAATAACTCTACTGGATGATTCCCTGTTAAAAACGAGGATCCATTTTGCATCACAAGTTGATCTTCTTCTGTCCCAATGATTAAAATCTTCACTTCTTGCCCTTTACGGCCATTTTCATACACAGAATGATCATAATCGGTCTTATCCTTTACTGCCATTTTTAAGGCAAGATTTGAGGGACTGTAGAGCTTATCACCTTCCTTTTTAGGTGCCATACCCATAAATTGTTTAATACTTCCCATGACTACACTAAATTCTTAAATGGTTTCTACTACATCTTCTAATTCTCTTCTAGACTTAGGCGTAACTTCTGGCCTATTATAGTCATCCTCTGCCGCGTAACCAAAAGCTATTGCAAAAAGTGGCTTATAGGTGGTCATCCCTAAAATTTCAACATATTTATCAGTCTCAATACCTTCCATTGGAGTAGAATCCAATCCTAAGGAAACTGCGGCACTTAAAGCAACTCCCATAGTTATATAAACTTGCTTTGACAACCAAACACGTAGATGTTCTTCAGGAATCTCATTTTTTATAGAATTATACCAATTCCGTAATCCATCAGGCAAATTGGTATCTACTACATGCTGGAATTCCTCTAGATCATCAGCTACACTAAAAACAACCAATAAATCTGCTTCGTTGATCTTGCTCTCATTATGTAAAGATGCTGCTGCTAATTGGCTTTTTACCTCTTTATTTTGTACAAAGGTAAATTTCCAAGGCTGAATATTAATAGATGAAGGAGATAGCCGTAAAACTTCCTTTAAGGCATCAACAGTTTCTTGTGGTATACGTTTATTGCTATCATATTTTTTGGCAGCGTATCTTGCTTTTGCTAATTCTAATACTTCCATAATATTTTACTTATTGCGAAATTAATTTAGGAGTGCAAAGTTACTGCCCAAAAATCTTGAATAGTACTCCTAAAAGTCGAATAATTACTCTTAAAAGTTCAGCTATTGAGAATAGAACTACAAAATAAATCCAAATAAAATATATACCTAGGACTTGACTTCACTAGGCAATAAACCATGATAATTTTTAAAAGCTTTTGAAAACTGGCTTAAATTGGAATAACCTATTAAAAATCCTACCTCGGACACCGAATATTTATTCGTTTGCAGTAATTCCATGGCAATTTCTAATTTGATTTTTAAACAGTACTTGTATGGGGTGGTTCTAAATACTTCCTTAAATAAACGCTTAAACTTCGACAAACTCATACCTGCCATAGTAGACATAAATTCCAATGAAATTTCCTTCAATGGATTGGCATTAATATACTCCCTTACAATCATCAACTTCTTAAGATCACTATTATGCAAATGTAAAGAAGCCAAGTTCGCACAGCTATGTTGTTCTAAGTTTCTAAAAAAACAATTCAACAACTGCAGGGTATTAATTAATAATGGGAGTTTTTCCGAATGGGTAAAATCAGTTTTATCTAAAAGATATTTAAACTTGTAATCTAGACTTTCTGTATAATATATAGGAGCATCCCTTTCAAATACCTGTCTCAGACCTGCATTTTTTGTACTTACCACATTTTCAAGCATCCATTCTTTAGACATCCATATCATGAAGGTTTTAATTTCCTCGTTTATAGGCAGATTATAGGCAGTGTGAATGGTAGATGATACTAATACGATGCTTACATTATCATATTTAAATTGAAGTTCACGTTCTTGTAATTGCTGTTTAACCTGAGCATTTGTCAGCCAAAAAGTAACTGAAAAGTAATCATTGTGTTGTTTTGGTAAAATTTCCACAGACAATTGCTCCTTGAGGGTAAGATCTAATTGTTCAATCCATAACCCCGGTTGTAATGCAACAAACTGGCCTCCACCCGACCCAAAAGAATTTTGTAGTAAAAAACTATTCCCACTGGTTTCGATCGGGATTTGCTTTGCCATTTCTTGATGCCAAGATTCTGGATTGGATATTTGATACTTAAGTGAAAACATTAAATGTCATTAGCTATTGTCAAAGGTAAAGAATACCCATTTATGTTAGACTACAATTTTGCTTGACAATCTAATATAGAGAATTAATACTTTCTTTTCTTACTTTTCAATGGTAAGTGTAGCACGTAACATCCAAACCATTTGTTCATGTCTTTCTACCAATCCTGTAATAAAATTGGCAGATACCAAATCCATAAAAATTCCACATTTCAAAATATCATTTCGGAGTATCCGTATAATGGTTTCATGGTCATCCACTAGAGTCTTCCATTGAGTAGCATTATTCATGCCCTCTGGAGGAGATTCTGACAACCTAGATGATTTTAAATAGGCTTCCATAGAGGCAGTTGCGCTATACCCAAGCTGTTTGATACGTTTGGCAATACTGTCCACTATTTTGGATAATTCATTACTCTGAGACTCTAAAAGGAGATGTACACAATAAAAATTAGCTCCTTCAAAATTCCAGTAGTATCCACGAGTCTTGGTATACAGCACCATCTCATCGGCTAATAATATATGTAGCAAATCTGACACCTGCTCTAAGTTCTCTTCCAAAACTCCTATAGCCACTTTCATTTTAGTTCCTTTCTTTATTATAAATTATAATTTATCTATAAGGACATCTGCTAGGAGTTGATGAGATTTAAGTCTTGCTTTATGATTACTTGTAATACTTTGAATCATTATTTCATCCGCTTTATATTCAGATGCAATTTGATTTAGCCACTTTTTAAGGTTTTCTGGGGTGCTTGCTAAAATTCTAGGTGGTTGCTTGGGATCAAGCATTGGTTGAGGCTTGACAAAGCGATTTCCTAATATTTTTAAGGCTTCATCTTCACTTTCCAATAGGCTTTGAGTATCACCCATGGTGCGTAATCTGTGTTCGAAAAGTTGAAAAGGTGCCGTCATCTTGTGGGCTTCAGTTTCAGTTTCTCCTACAAAAACATTTAAAGCTAACATTAGAGTTGGTTTTTTACTGCCAGAATCATGAACCATGGGTTTAAATTGTTGATGATAATTTTGAGCTATTGAATAAGACATTGCTGGATTAATAAATCCCGCAAATGCATATCGTAAACCCAGTTCTGCTGCTGCGCCCGAACTCCAAGGACTTGACCCTAACAACCAAAATTCCGGTTGAGTACCATTGTTGTGCGATACAATTTCAGAGAAAGGGTTGTCATGATTGAAATCTTGATTCATCCAATGAAGTAACTCTACAAGTTGCTCCGCAGAGTCATCCGTATTTTGACGGTAAACGGAACGATAACGCTGTAATGCCATATCCGTTATTGGGCCTGTTGTAGCCCTTCCAATTCCCATATCTATTCTTCCTGGAAATAACTCTTCCAAACTATTAAAGGTCTCAGCCACCTTAAATGGACTATAATGATTCAATAAAACAGCACCTGAACCAACTCTTATATGTTGGGTTTGAGAGGCAATGTAGGGTATCATTACCTCAGGGGTACGTCCAGCCCCTGTACCTGCAGCATGATGTTCTGCAACCCAAAATCGAGAATACCCCATCCTGTCAGCTTGTTGTGCTAACTCTAAGGTATTTTTTAAAGCTTCATGTCTATTTCCAGAAGGTGGTACTATGGATAAATCTAAAATGGAAAGTTTCATAACCCGTATTTAATCCCGCAAAAATACATTTGAAACACAGTTTAAAATACCTTAAAAAGTTCATTTAATACCCCTAAAAGGTTAGGTAACTATCCATATTGTAAACTGAACACTATGTAAACAACTGTCTGATTTAAACCATTTTCATACGAATCAATTCCTCTTAAGATACTCTAATTGCTTTGTAAAGTCTTAAAATAATTTTTCAACGTATGTAGTTTTTGTTCTGAAATCATGAAAGGAAATCGAGCTACATACATATGTTCAGTATGTAACACTTCAAGATCACCCAATCGATAGTTACCTGTATTCCATAGATTAGCAGGAATTCCAAAAGTTGTAACCTTGGATTCTCGGCCTTCCTTCATCCAAAAACCGAGATATGTAAGAGTCGGTTCAAAACGATCAGTGGCTCCAAAAGTAAATGTAAATGTTTCTATCTCTTCTATGTCCGAAAAGGGAATAATCTGATCTACTCTTTCTATTGAAACCTGTGTATCACTTTCTTTAATCACCTGAATATACGAGACAAAAAGAGTATCCTTTAGTATGGATATTTCAGGGGAAAAAAATTGATAGCTCAATTGTCCCGTTGTGCTTGCCTCTTTATATTCATGATGAACAAAATTTAATCCCTCGGGAAAAGTAATCTTCAAAAGAGCCGTAATAGTATCCTCAGATGTGGAGTAAGGCGATTGGCCTTTCGACAATATGCCAAAACAAAGAAAACAAAAAAAGAAAACCTCTTTCACTAGTTAATAGGTTTGCGTTTTTACCAGCGTTCCATTTCCTTTGAAAAATTCCCACTTTCCAGTTCTTTTACCAAGTAGATAAGTCCCTACTGAATAACTAAAATCATTTTCATCCATCCACAATTTATTAAATTCTTTCCAACGCCCGGTCTTTTCTCCATTTTCATAACTACCTTCACTAGTAACTAGACCTGGTCTATCCTCATAATATTTCCAAACTCCATGTTTATTACCAGCCTTATACCCTCCTTCTTCTATTACAATACCTTTAGAAAATCTTTTAAAGGCTCCATTTAATACACCATCTGTATAATTGAATACAGACCGTAATTTTCCTTCCTCATCATAGGACAAACACTGCCCATGTAATTTCCCATTACTATAAGGACAGTCTTGCATTAGTTTCCCATTACCCCAATACGAAATATTACTAAATATAACACCATTTGTATAATTTTGAACCCCTACCACACTACCTTTTTCATTAAACTCATTAACAACTCCATGCAAAACTCCGTTCTTGAATTCATAACTTTTTTTCAGATAAGTTTCCTTATAATCATTACCGACAAATGAATATTCTTTCCACAATCCATTTTGTTTACCGTTTAAAAATCCGCCTTCTCGTAAGACCTTTCCAGAAAAGTAATCTTGAACAAAGGTAGGTACACCTTTGGAAAAGGTTGTTTTTCTTCCAATCGCTCCATTATCATGAAACTGTTCCCAAACTCCTGAATAGAGTCCATCTAAATATTTCCCTTTTTCCTTTATTACGCCATTTTCGTGATATCCAACATATGCTCCATAAGGTTTACCATTTAGCACCTGGGCCTTCCCTGCTACTTTTCCACTTGGGTAATAAAAAATGGTATCCCTTTGCGCATAAGTACTTGCAATTAGAAAAGAAAAGAAAAAAAGTGAAATAAGTTTACGTTTCATGATTATAGGTATTTGGTTTTCAATTAAATGATCAGATTTTTTCAATCGAATCTTTGCTATAGTAATGACAGGCACTATTTACCTAATCCTTTATACTTAAGGCCCCTGATGGACATTTTGCGACCTGGCTAATTAATTCCTGCGTTTGTGCGTTCTCAGGTTTAATCCAAGGCTTATCCTTAGGATTATATACACCTGGCAAGGTCTTCACACAGATACCTGAATGTATACATTTTTCAGGCTTCCAAATAATAGTAATTTCTCCATTGGTATATTCTCTAGTAGACATATCAGTTTATTTAAGTTGTTTCTCTATTCTTGGATCCGGAATTAACCAAATAATAGCCACTAATGCATAACACACTATACCTAATATGGGAAAAACGAAAGACAGTATAACCCCCAATACATAAATTACAATGGAGTACATTTCTTTGTTTTTATTACCCAAGGCCTTTCCTATTTTAGATTCGATTCCTTCATGCTTTATGGCATATTTCTCTAAAAATAAAAAAGTTATAGCGCAAAATAGCAAATTGATTCCATAAAGTGCAACTGGATTTTTATCAAAATGATTTTCCCCCATCCAGGCTGTTGTAAAAGGAATTAAGGAAAGTGTAAAAAGCAATGCTAAATTGGCCCATAAAACCTTACCATTCACCCTTTCTATGGCCTGAAATAAATGGTGATGATTATTCCAATATATACCCAAATAAACAAAGCTTAATACATAGGATAGAAATTTCGGAATTAATGGACTCAAGGTATTAAAATTTGACCCTTCAGGAACCTTTAATTCCAATACCATTATCGTGATGACTATGGCTAATACTCCATCACTAAAAGCCTCCAATCTTCCTGTCTTCATATCATATCTAATTACGTTGTACTAAGTTTATAAAGTTGTTTTCACCTGATTATTTATGGAAAATTCTCTAAAATACATGGTATAGGTAGTATCTTTTTTTTCAGCCATTATCCATAGATCAATATCCTTGGATGTAAACTGACTTTTATAACAGTGTAATGACTCAAAAAAAGTAGACTGGTCTTTTTGGTTATATTTGAGATGAACATTGCGATACTGAAGATCTACATAATTTAAATTCGTAAGTTCACCTTGAGGGATCCAAAATTCCTTTTCTTTTGGCCAAGCTAAATAATATAATGGATATTTCTCATACCACCCTTGATTTCTTACTATGATCTCTGTTACCAAATCACTTATTCCTTTATGATCTAAGTGCCCTGTATCTCCATCGGGACCGAATGTCATAATCACATCTGGGTTTATTTCTTCAATTAGTCTAGAGATTGTATTCTTTAGTTGAGTGGTTTGCTCAAAATACTCATTTATCCCGCTTAGTATACCAAAGGAATCATGGGCTTCTAAAAATATCGGAGGGTTAATACCAAGAATTTCACTCGCACAGATGGTTTCCTCCTTTCTGATTGCCGCTAGTCTATCTCCAGAAGAAATACCAGCATGATCTTCTACGCCGTATCGTCCATCTGTTGCAATGACCAAATACACTTCTTTATTTTCATTGGCAAATCGAGAAAGTATGGGTCCAAAGGCAGTTTCATCATCGGGATGTGCTAAAACAACTAAAATTGTCTTAACCACTCTATTATTCTTATTTTCACTTTGGAAACATGATATACAAGTAATCAACACTCCAATTACAAATAGCTGTTTCATTAGAAATCCTTTAACGACTTAATGAGTTTGTATACAAAAGATTAACAATCACTAAGTTAATTAAATAATCAAATAAAAACACTATTAGCATCTAAACGTGTTGTTGCTTCCTTATAAATGTATCAATTTCTGAAACTTTGTCTGTCCAATAATTCACTGCTTGCTTGGCATCAATTTCAGGATTCCTTTTAGTTCCAGTTTTGAATTCCTTTGGAAGCAAACGCAAGTATGAACTATGAGTTTTAGAGGTACTCCCATAAGTTTCCTTTGATTTGACTCCTTCATTGGAAAGCCAAAAACGAAGATTCTCTATGTATACACTTCTTTTTTCCTCAAGAAACGCCATAAGTGCAACTTTGTCTCTAGGAATATATCCTGGACCTGAACACCCACATGAATGAAATGTAATGCCAACTTCATAAAGACTTTCGATATGGGACCAAGCTCTGACATCCTCTTTTTTTGGAGACTTAAAGTCCAAACCCATAGAAATCATTATTCCTCCGCATTGTGGACACTTAAAAGGTTGTTCTTCCCCTTCTTTTGCATACGCCAAATCCCTATTTATATCAACTAGCAATTTTCTCTTAAACGTTTTTCTACAGGAAAAACAGGAATAATGAGGTTTATAGGAAGTCATAGCATATCTGCACATTCGAATTCTAATTTAACGAAATAAATACTTTGCTAAATATACTAATAAGGTTGCTAAAATTTTAAAAAACAAAATAAGGTGATCAATACACTATGAACTATTCTCTTCAAATAACATTAACATGAAGGTGTAACTCTTAGTTTAAGATATTCATAGAATCAACTATAAAAATCAAACCTCAACCTTTAACAATTAAAGATTGAGGTTCTAATTAGACTGGATACATTAATTTTCTTAATAAAAAGCTATTCATTGATTACCACATTCACAGAATCAATTTCTTTGGCAATAATCTCCATTTTTTTAAGGTCGGATAATTTACTAAATGTTAACTTCTCCATTTCAAAGTCCCGAAGTACCTTTTCATCTAACCTACCACTTATTTTGTTGGTCAACTCAGCGGCAGAATTATAGCAAGCTACTGTTGGTTCAACAAATTGCAAATAGTGCAATGCTTTTTTATACTCTCTATTAGCTTCAGCCGCATGGGCTTTTTGCACAAGTCTCTTACAATTCTCCTCTTTTGATTCCAGATAAATTTTAGTAATAATTTTCTCTGACTCTTTATAACAACTCACTGTTTCAGGGACATATCGTAAATAATCGAATGCCTTAGCATATTCTTGGCGTTCTATATTTACTTTTACTGTACTTAGAATAGTAGCACAATTGCTTTCATAGAAATCTACTATATTCTTATTACTTTCCTTAAAAAAAGTCTTTAGCTTAGGTTCTTTAGCAATAGACCTTATTGCTTTAGAAATTGCTCCTTGCGCGTCCTCTGCAGTAATCGTATAAATATGCTTAAATTTATGAAAGACATAATCATCATCCTTTCCCTGTACTGTAAGTCCTATTTCAAGTTTTACAACTTTTACAACTTGAATTTCACCGGCTATTTTTTCGCTAATAATTTTAATACTTGGAACAATAACAAAAGGACTTTGATGAGAAAATAGATTTCTAGATGAATAATTCTCCTTAACGATTTCTATTAAATCTGCAAATTGTTTTTTTGTTGCGTCCTGATTACCTGAAGGTTCAATAATCATATAGTTGGCTTCATATGTTTCAACTTGCGCATAACTACTTAATGGACACATTAGCAGTAACAACAAACCCAGAATTAATTGTTTGACAGTATTATTTCCCATTATTTAATTGTAATGTACATCTTTTGACCATGAATATTTCTGCTTGCCTCAACACCTTTACTTCGTAGGTACTTAATTACCTCAGTAGCAAAACGATTTAAATTATATGGTCTGTTCGTCTCTTGATCATATAATGGAATTCTAACCTCGTCAAAACTCATTTTATTCTCCAGAATACCTACTAAATTAAATCTGCCTTTATACGCATTGGTAGCAATCCAATCTTCAATAAGTTCATTCAAATATTCCCCAGAATCGATTGGGCTATCAAAATCTAAAGTGGCATTTTCATCTAAATTAAACTCCACAATTGTAGCACGACCAATTTCACGAATCTCATCTGTTTTTACCATCAATGTATTTAGAAATTCTTCTTGAATTTGCTCGAATGCTTTTGAAATTAATTTTTCGTAATCTTGACTAGCAAATTTGTTTGTACCAGTTTTGTTGGAAAAACTAGCCCCAGTATGGGTCTCAAAAGCTGTTACATTAATAACCGTATTTTTAGACACACCATTCTCATCCAAATTCAATTGTACATCCACTTGAACATAGAAATCTGCTCCAGATGTGGTCAATAAATCTGATTTAAAATTAGACTGACGATCTGAAGTAAACGCTGCATTAGCCTGTGCAGCTCTTAAATTAGCTACAAAATCAACTGTAGACCATCCACGTTGATCAAAAGCTTCTTTTACCTTCGATACAGCAGTCCTCATATGTGGATTCTCATCCAATACAGTTCGAATGTCCTCATTTTGCTTATTATAAGGAACTACCATGATCTTAGCAAGAGCCCTTGTAGATTCATTACTTTGAGTCGCCGCTATTTGAGGAGCTTGTGCAATAGCAATTTCACTAAAACAAATTGCTGTAAGAATAGCAATTAAAAAATTTACCTTTTTTAATACACTCATTAGAAACCTATTTTATTTAATACTTTATTATTTTCTAATTCTTTTCTTAACATATTGTAATTCACTGTAAATGTAGAGGTTGCTACAGTACATTTACTTTTTTGCTCGCAATCATAAAATTCTGTTTTAGAATCTGTAACGAAACGTTCGTAACCGCCATTCCAAAATTGATCAAAAAATGCCTTATGCTTAGTTTCAACTCCTATTCCTTCTCTAATCATTGGGTTTTTAAAATCTGTACCCACAAATCCAAAATAAAACAATTGCTGTAAAGCCTTTTTATGAGCTGCTTTAGTAGCATTATACCCAATATCCTTTTTACCTCCTTCAATTTCATCACTAGTACCTCTTAAGGTAACAGAACCTTGGGTTGAATGTTCAATAACCTGAGAATCACTGTAAGGACTAGTAAATGTTGATTTACAACTTGTTAATGTCAATGCTACTACAGCAATAGCTAGAATGATTTTTTTCATAATCTTAGTTCTTAATATTTAATAATTATCTAGTTAATATTTTCAGTGTATCATTTGAGGATCGAACCTTTTTAAATATTTTTTCTGCAGAAATAATTTCGGCTTCAGAAAAATTAGAATCTTCTACTTTTACAATACAAGCGGTCGCAATCTTTTGGTTTCTGGTAACGGTGCGATCTCCAATATTGGTTTCTGTCACTAGAACTACATCTAGTAATTGTCCTGGAAACAATCCAATTCCACTACCGGCAGCCAGTAAAAATTGATTCTTATTTTTTGCATCCCAGTTTACAATATCTAGTGTTACAGGGAAATTAGCATTTGAAAAGTCCTTCATATTAGTATCCAAACGCTTTAGTGCAACACCAAATGCATCTTCCTTGTGAGACTTAACCTCCTTGAGTTGTTTTAACCTATCCTCTCTAACTTTTTTATCTTCTTTACTTTCAAATTTTTCTCTAGCATCTGAGACCATTTTGGAAGGTTCCACATACTCACTAGTCACATTTTCAGTTGCTATTATCTCACCAGTGGACACATCAATGACTTTGATTTGTAATTGAACCATTGACTCCCATCCGCGTTTTACTTCTGAATGTCTTAATCCTAAAATATTTGTAGCTATTAAATAACTAGCTCCTTTGCTAATTCCATCTTGTATACTCTGTTCACTATCAATGAAAGATTCTGTTCTTTGTAACTTTTTTTCATTTTCAAGTGCTTCTAATTTTTCACGATCTACTACAGTAAATTTTTTAGCTGTCACAAAGGAATTAATCACGGATTCTTGAATCATTTTAGCATCCGATGAAGACACGGAAGCTTCGTCATAGGTAATAGGTATAAAGGCTATACCAATTCTATCCTGTGCGTTTCCGGAAAGACATGTTAATAATGATACCAATAAGAATAATCTTGTTTTCATGCTCATGTAATTTTGTAGTATTTATTAAAACCTTGCAATTTTTTAAGGGTCACGAAAGTCTATATCATTAGCCTAAAAACAAAAAATTCGACGGGTAGTTAAAGTGTAGTTTACAGCTGAAGAGCGAAATCACCTCCACTACCCGCTAGGGTAGTAATTGACTAAAAAACCTTATAATCAAGGACGTAAAAGCAGAAAAAAAAGCCTGAAAAGTGAGAGTAACAGAATTGAAGTTTTATCCATCAATCAAGTTAATTATTAAATAATACAACTTCTTTCGATGAAGTAAAAATTTGATGGTGAAACAAGTAGTTTACTTAATTGTAAAATGTAAAATATTAGCTTGGTTGCGTAGGAAAAAAAAATTATTTTAGCGCTTCTTTTCTTAAACATATTGTATTACCCCCTAAAACTAACCGCCAAAATTCCCATTCGCTTTGTTACGTATTATTATTATATTATTGTGCCTTTTGCACAACGATACAGGCTTTGCCACTGATAAAGAGCATGAAAAATTAAAACAAGAAATAGAGGTTTTAAATGATAATCATCAGTACGAATTATCGATTCGCAAATTAGAAGAGATTATTACCAATCCCAATACCTCTAATTATGATCTATACAATGCCTATATTCAAAAATATCTCACTTATAAAAGGCTTTTCAATTACATTGAAGCATTAAATAATTTAGATTTAGCTCTTAAGGCAGGTATTAAAAGTGACAAAAAGGAATCCGTAATAAAGAGAGTCAGAATAGAACGAATGTTTGTACATTTTGATCTATTGGAATTTGATAAAGTAGCAGCACTTTTAAAATTAATTTCCAGAGAAGATTTTAATACCATTAATAAAGAAACCGAGGCCTTTTATTTATCTGTATTAGGGACCATGAGTAATCGTGCCAAAGAGTATTATTTAGCCTTACAATATTTAGACGAAGCGCTAATTATTCTAAAAGAACATGCTCCAAAACATTTACCATTAATTTATCGAAAGAAAATAGAAATTTATAGGCATCTTAATCAATATGATAAAGCAATAGAAAACTTTGAAAAAGGATTAGCCTGTGCTAGAGAGCATAAAATGGACATTTACATTATTGCTATGTATAATGATGTTGCCATCTTTTACAGTGAAATCGGAGATGTTGAAAGTGCTTTGCGAACAGAACAAATTCTGAATAGATTGATTACTGATTATGATGTCACAAACCGAAGTGGTAAGCTTCATATGGTGGAAAGGGAACTCCTCAAAAACGAAAACAAAGGAAAAGAAAAACAAAATTCAAAAATTAAATTCATAATTATAGGATTCTGCATACTAATAATTATTGTAACTTTCATTGGATACTACTTCTATAAATTAAATAACACTGGGCGTACCAAATCTATAAATGAACACCTATATCTTCAAAATGATGTAGAGAATAGTATTCAAAACATGGATGAATGGAACCTTCATAATGTCAACTCTTCTGATTATAATCTTACAGACAGGCAATTAGAAATCATTAAATTAGTTAAAGAAGGTAAGACCAATAAGGAAATTGGAACGGCACTTTTCATTTCTGAAAACACGGTAAAGTACCATCTAAAGGTTATTTATAAGACACTCAATGTTATTAAACGCAGTGATCTATAAAAGTAACTTTGTTAACATAAAGGAAGAATGAAATCATTTTAATTGGCAGTAATTTTTGTTTTTCCCCAAGCCAGTACTTTCACTCCTTTCGAGTAGTGAATTTTACTTGGTAATCCATTAAATACTTTTGTAAATCTAGGATAATCTATGTCTAATCTATCTATTTGAATGGTATTAATTGGCCACTCAATATGATGAATTTCAAATTGATTAATAGCATCTTTTGCATCTTGGAATAGAGCATATCGTTCCGTTAACCAAATATCCAATTCCGTTTTAGTCTTCAGTTCTTTGCCTATGGTGAAATCAATTTCAAGCTTATCATTATAGTCAGAATTATAAGATTGATAGTTCTTATCTGCTCTTTTAATTTTTGAAAATCTATAAGGAAGCTCAGAAATTGCTTTAGCTACTTTACAGGATAAAAACTTTCCCCCTTCAATACTTAAAAAGTAAACTCCAGCTTTATTGTGTGACCTTACATACGTCCGTATATTAATTTCATCAAAATCTGATATTGGTGAAAAACAGGGGAAATTCTTAGGTCTTATCTTTTCCATTGTAAAGGCCACCACTGAAATCCAAGGTTTACCATTAAAAAGGTCAATTTCCAATTCTTTAGGAACAAACCTTTTCAATTCAGTAAGGTCTACTTGATAATGTAGGAATATTGCGTGATTCCACTCTTGATAAAACTTCCAATTTTCTTGTGGAAATTCACAAGATCTATGTTTTGTTGTATTTAGTATTTCTTGAATTGTCATTATTCAATTTTGTAAAAAAACTACTCAGGATTACCTAATTTATTAATAAAAGGCAATGTAATATTACAGTCTAATACGTTACTCATCCCTAAAATTTGCGTTTTTGAATGAATCATTCAAAGTGTCGGAGATTTTAAATACATACCATTTTAGCACCTACGATTTTTAATTTGTCCATGGCTCTTTAAGTTTGGCATCCACAAACTTTTCTCCATCAAAAATGCATAATCCTTGCCATGTACCAAACCAAAGTTGATTTTTGTGATCTTCGAAAATAGTTTGGACAACATTCGAAGTCAATCCATTTTCTTTCTGGTACTGTGTAAAATTCACTCCATCATAACGATAAACACCATGACCTTCGGCAGAAAACCAAATATTACCTTTACTGTCTTGATAAAGATTATAGGCTTCCTTTCCTTCAATAATTCCATTTTTAGTAAAATGATTGAAGGTCTTTCCGTCAAATCGACTAATACCGCCATAAAACGATCCTATCCATACATTACCCTGCTTGTCTTCTAAAATGTCAGCAATATTGTTATCAGAAAGCCCATTATTGGTAGTTAAATGAGTAAACTTCCCATTATTGTAGGTAAAAATTCCATTTCCATCAGTCGCAAACCACATAGTGCCATTCTTATCTTCTACAATCTTAAACACCAATTTGTCAGACAACATTGGCTTAGGATTTTCAACCTTTGAATCAGGCAATGCGAAAGGGATGAAATCCTCGCCATTAAATTGACTAACACCTCCTATAGACCCTATCCAAATTAGCCCACTTTTATCAATTGCTAAACCCCAAATTTCTTCATTCTGCAACCCATCTGTTTTTGAATACATTTTAAATCCCTTGTTATCATATTTTAAAAGTCCTTCAGATGTCCCAAACCATAAATTGCCTTTTTGATCTTCCACAATCTCTAACACTCTAAAATGTGGACTTACCCCTTCAATCGTAATTTTCTCAAGAGTTTTAGTATCATAGCGTATTATTCCATCACCATTTGTTCCAAACCAATAGTTTCCATGTCTATCTTGATACATGGTTCTAACAAATTCCCTTACCATTCCATTAAGGTTGGTATGTATTTGAGGAAATGTGGTGTTCTGATTTAATATAATTGGTTGCGTGATATTCCCCTTTTCTTTTATTACAGGAACTGACGTTTCTTTCACTTTTCCTTTACAAGATAAGATCTGGAATGATAGAAAAACTATTAGAATTTTACCTGTAATAAATACAATTTTCGAATTTAAATTTGTCATATGGTTTGGATATCATTTTAGATTGGCATCATTTGAAAGAACCCTTTCCAAAGTAGCATTCAATCCTTATCTATTGAATTAACTTCCGTATAAATCCTCAAGCAATTTGTAATAGAAACCAAAAAATCTATAACATTGCTATCAATTTTGGATAAAAACTTCAAAATATACTTAAAAGTACTTCCACTCTGAAATTAAAGATAAAAAGAAAATTAAGAGAATTTAAAACAGCATAATAACAAATACATATGTTATTCTTTAATAGTTCCCAGTCGTTCCTAATTCCAATCTTAATTTTTCCAAATTAGATTACGTTCTAACACCCAATATATATTGGGGTATCCATAACTTTTCTATTTCTAATTCTCAATCAATTTTTTTCAGATAATCTAATATTTCATCCGAAACCTTACTCATTTTGGATTCAATAAGTTCAGTCAGTGTGCTAAGATCATTAAAATCAGGATCTTCAACCAGTATGGTTTCAGAAATTGAGTACTTAGGCATTTCAGTATTTCCTTGATTCCATTTGGTAGTTTTAAGCAATTCCCAATATTTCTTTTGAATGGGAATTGTATTTCCTAAAAGCCAAATTTCAAATCTCATTTCCAAGTGATTTAAGACAAGCCCAAATTTTAGATTTTTACTTTTTAAAAAATCATTGGAATAATAGAAATATGTATAGTCCATATATCCATGAAGAATTCCTGCAAATGAATATTCATCAGAGAGCCTTTTAATAAAATCCACTCTTAATTTCATTACAAATTTCACCAACTCGTTGTAGGCAATTAATATGTCCCCTTTCTTTAATTGTTCTTTATAAATCGAAACATATTTATTTAAATTTTCCATTTCACCCTATTAAAATCCTTAGTTTACAATTTTGTGAGCTTATTCGACGTGGTTAATATATAGCATTGGATTTCAATTCAAAAAGCACCCACCTTTATTTACTATTTTCACCTTTCAAATTCGTACGTGACCCACTATAACTTATGAACACTGTTAGCGGCTAGCTTTTATTTCTTCTTCATCAATTTCAAACCATTTATCTAATTGTCTTGCATACTCTTCTATTTGAAACTCGATATTTTCCTTAATAATATGGTTCTCTATAATCTTCAATGTATTTCCTGTTAGAGTCACTCGTCCACAATTTGTTGGTTTACTTATTAGTTTTTTTTCTGTAAAATGGGAATTTGGATTTGTTTGATGGTAATCACACATTTCCTGGAATTCATTTAGTTCTCTGCATTCAGTTGTAAACTTATATTGAATATTTTTGACGTCGCCATTTATTTGTGAAACTGAAAGACCTTCATTTATTTTTTCCACAATGAAACATCCTCTTGGATCCTTTTGAATTTCATTTGGTATTAACTTTAATGGATAAAATGCAAATTCACCAAAGCCGACATCTACTAAGTATTCATTTTGATCCAATTCAACTATTATTGCTAAATGATCATATTCATTCCCGAAAATTTTCTTCTTACTATCATAAACTCTTGCTGATACTATTTTAGATTTAAAACCTAAATTATTCAATAAAGTATGGAATAAACCATTTAATTCGTAACAAAACCCTCCTCTATTATTAATTACAATTTTCTTATAAAATTTTGTATTATCCAGTTCTATTGGTCGCTTATAATGAATATCCAAATTTTCGAAAGGAACACTCAAAAGATGGCATTTCTGCAACTCCTTTAAAACTTCAAAATTTGGTTTAAGAACACCCTTATAATTTATTCGATTTAGGTATTCTGTTATCTTCAACTTATCCATATGCATTGTACTAACTATTTAATAAACGTGTTTATAGCGTTTATTTATTATTTCCAAATATATTGATTTTACCAATTTCTTGAATGGCCGTTCAATACTTAGAAGAATAGTTGCTCCTATATGAATGTAGATTTATCTAAAGATGGAACAAATCACCCTGACACCTTGATCCCTAGTCTTGATCCTAAAAGTTTTGCTGAAATACAAAAAAAAGAGGAACTTCTTTATGAAGGCCCTCGCTGTGAAGAAAGAGGGTTAGCCTCTTTTTGGCTGTATGCTTTATAAATAGAGTGGTCAGCATTTTTGTATTGTGGTGAGCACCTAATTTGGAAAGTTTCAAACTATGATTGGAATCGTTTGATTCTAAATCAAATATACTGTTTGTAAATTGATTTTGATGGAAAAGAGAGTTTTTTAAATTTATCTCTAAAATGTATATTTCATCAATTCGGTGTTGCCAGTAGTTTTTACTTTTTTTTATTCAGTTTTTGATGTTTTAATTTGAATCCTAAGTCATTTTTAGAGTTATCAATTTCTAAGATGTTTCCGATTTTGTAATTCGGAAGTCTTTCCACGTAATTTTTTAGAATGTTTAATAGTTTTTTGACAGAATCAATTTTAATTCCGCTATCAACTATTCTTTTAAAAAGGTCATTCTCATTTATTTCACTGGTGAGAATTACCATTCCATAATCCACTTTTTTGTTTGTTTTTATTCCAGTCAATTCAAATCCACTTTCTGTTTGTTTAGGATACAAAAAATCGTTAATTATTTTTTCAGGATTTTCTAAGTCAATTGGGACAAGAATTTTTTGCGGCATAGTTTCAAATTACTGGCAACGGCTCGGCTCGTATTTTTACGATACCGTAGTTAATAGAAATTAAAAATAGTAAATTTCTGACTAATAACACAAGTAAAATAGAAGGGATAGAGAGGTCTCGGCTAGATACGCCAATTAGAGTGATATCGTTTCATAGAAATCCCACCCTCCTATAATTTTTCTTAGAATCTGAACAGTACCTAGATCCAGTATTAATAGAGATCGTATCAAAAGCGAGCAAAGATGCTAAAGAAAATTGTCTTGTTTAATTAAATAGGAATGAATACAAAACTAAAGCAATGTTTAGGAATAGATGTTTCTAAAGAGAATTTATCCATTAGTTTAGGACTGTTAGATTTTAATCTAAAAAAGGAATTTATAAGTCATCCTGATATTAGTAATGATTCAAGAGGGTTTAAGGTTCTATTAGAGTGGTTAAAAAAGATATTAATTAAAGACGTAGAGTATATAATTGTAATGGAAGCCACGGGAGTTTATCATCAGGCAGTTTGTCATTATCTCTATAATCAAGGCTATAATGTAAGTGTAATGCAGTCAGGAAGGGTCACTAGATTTGTACAAAGTTTGGACCAACGCTCAAAGACAGATGCTTTAGATAGCAGAATGTTAAGTATGTTGGGACTTGAACGAAGCCTAAGATCATGGACACCTCCCAGTAAGGAATTACAAGAGTTAAAGGCACTTAGTAGAGAACGTAGTTCTCTTTTAAAAGACAAGAATGCCGAAATTAATAGACAAGGAGCTATTGATTCAAGTTGTTATTCTAGCTCAAAAGCCTCTAAGCGACATATAACGAGGTTACGTCTCATAAATGAACAGATAGAAGCAATAGAAAAAGAAATGCAAGTATTGGTGTCTAAAACAACGACGTTAAAAAGTCGTATTGTATATTTGGAAAGTATTCCTGGCATATCATTTATATCAGCAGCAACAGTTGTTGGCGAAACTTTAGGTTTTGAGTCAATTTCGAGTGCAAAACAACATACTAGTTTTGCTGGATATGATGTAATTTTAAGAGAATCGGGGAATTTTAAAGGAAAAACTAAAATAAGTAAAAAGGGAAATAGCCATATAAGAGCTGTGCTTCATATGCCGTCAATGACCTGTGTTCGATGTAATCCCACTTTAAAGCAGTTTTACAGAAGATTAAAACCACAGAAAGCAAGACCTATTGTTGCTTTGGTAGCTGTTCAAAGGAAAATATTGATTTTAATGTTTACACTCTGGAAAAACGAAACATATTATGATGCTAAATACGAAAACAAAAAACAGCAAGAACTAAAAGCTCTTGCTGCACATGATAGTATTATGGTTTAATATAAAGTACTTCCTAAAATTTTTGACAAAATTATTTGGTTTTTAACAAATTACCTATGAGTAGTTGCGTGGTTTAGCAGTTAACTTTGCAAGGACACACCAAGCTGAAAATCCACGAGGATTTTCAGAAGTAGGCGAGAACAAGCAACTACTTATAGCCATTGTTAGCACACGTTATTTAATCTGTTTATTTTCTGTTTCGCTGAAAATGTGTCGGTTTGCTTTCATCACTTCTACAATTTGGTCAGCGTTATTATATTCCATTAATTCCCTAGTATCTGAAATCAATGAAAGAATGCGTTTAGAAAAGTCTATAAAGTTACTTTGTAAATTTACTTGAAGAGCCCTAATAGAACCGTCAATTAATCTTTGTACTTGTTCTTTTTTACCTTTATCAACAACGTTTCCAATATTTGGACTTTGGTTAGAATTGGATAAGATGAAATGAACAGCATAACTACTTGGGTCAACACTCGCAATACTGAATGCTGCTTCGCAATCAAATCTATTTTTCAGATTTGCTAATGATAAATCGGTTGGTCTTATTACTCTAAATTCTATTCTATTTTTATATTTTCCCAAATAAGAAATTGTTGAAAAGTCCTCTTCAAGAAATTTCAAGTCCGAATTTAGCAATTCAGTTCCGCCATTGGTAATTCTTAAATGTTTGGTTGAAATGTCAACGTTACAGTTGTCAAATCCAATTGCTTTTTCGCTTTCCGTTGAGTGTCGAGCAATATTTTTTTGAAAGATTGATGTTTTGTACATAATCATTAAATTACATTTCCTCCGTGTGAGCCATATAACCATTATAATGAGAATTTATTAAGTCTTTTGGATTTGAATTAGACAAAATATTATTGTAACGTTCCTTAATCATTCTTGAATGTTCTGAATTAAAGTTTGCTTTAAAGTATTTTTCCAATGCTGGACTTGCAACAAAAAACTGGACAAATAGTTGAATGACTACGCCGCTAGTTTAAGGTTATACATGTCTAATTCAAATTCTCTTATAGTTCTATTTCCTAAAAAGGAATGTCTTCTTCTGTTATTGTACCAGGTCTCTATCCATCCAAAGATGGATAACTCCGCTTCAGATATCAACTTATAATTGTGCCTATAAACCCATTCGACCTTTAATGATTTAAAGAACGATTCTGCAACGGCATTATCCCAGCAATTACCTTTTCTACTCATAGATTGGTTTACTAAGCCATTGTGACTTTTAATTAATGAGGTAAACTTATGGCTGGCATATTGTATACCTCGGTCGGAATGAAAAATTAAAGGTTGGGTTAAAGTTGTTTTCTTTACAGCCATATACCAAGCCTTAACAATAGTGTCTTCTGTACTTAGATTATCGCTTAGAGCCCATCCAACAACTTTGCGGTTAAACAAATCAATAATGACAGTAAGATATAACCAACCTTGTTTAGTTTTGATATAGGTAATATCACTTACCCAAACTTGGTTCTGCCTGTTTACTTGAAAGTTTTGGTTTAACAAATTAGGCGCTATTGGGTAGTTATGCTTACTATCTGTGGTTGCTTTAAACTTACGTTTTCGTTTTGCAAACAAATAATTAGCACTCATAATACGCGCCACTCTGGGCTTTGATATTTTATAGCCTAATGTCTCCAACTCTGTTTTTATTCTGGGTGAACCATAGCTTTCAAAACTATCTTTAAATATAGATTTAATAAGCTCAGTTACCTTTTGATTTTCTAACCATAATTTACTTGGCCCTGTTTGTAGCCAATGGTAATAACCGCTTTTGCTTACCTTTAATATTTGACACATCGTCTCGACAGGAAATCTCATAAGGTGTTGTTTTATAAACCTGTATTTTTCTTGTCGCTCGCGGAGAAGATGCTGATGGCCTTTTTTAAGATGTCTCGTTCTAACTCGGCTTCTTTTAATGCCTTTTTTAATCGAGCTATCTCTTTTTCTTCATCGGTCATTTTAGGATTACCTCGGCCAGGGAAACTGTTGTTACCATAATCTTTTAACTCCCTACGCCAACGGTAAAGTACTGATGGAAATATGTCCAGGTCTTCACATACTTGTTTTACATTGCCTTTGGCATAACTTAACTCGACTGCTTTTTGTTTAAATTCTAAGGTGTACTATTTAGATTTTCTTCTCATAATTGCTAAGATAAAAACTAACTAACATGTTCTCTCATCTTTATGTCCAGTCTAATATAGGAAGTCCAACTATACAAAGCTCCAAATAATTGGACGGAGAATCAACACGAAAGAAGTAAGATATTGTTCAATCAATATCCTGATATAAAAATAGCCTTTAATCTTGTTCAAGGACTTAGAAACATATTCAATACAGCAACCTCTGTCGAGACCGCATATACTAAAATGGCGCATTGGTACAAAGATGTAGAAAATACAGGTTTTAGGGCATTCAATACCATTGCAAACACCATAACAGTTAATTACAGATCCATCCTGAATTATTTTATAAACAGAAGCACAAACGCTTCCGCTGAATCATTCAATGCTAAAATAAAAGCTTTTAGAAGTCAATTCAGAGGGGTTAGAAACATAGAATTCTTCCTATATAGATTGACCAAAATATTTGCGTAAACACAACATTTAGTCTTGATCCAATTTATGCCTAGACCCAGAATTTGTGTCTGATCCCTTTTTAGGTGCACTTTTGAACAAAATGCGATACCCCTAAAAAAGAAAAAACCTATAACTCGTTGTGAATCATAGGTTTTGTGCTTTTTTGATGACTTTTAGAAAGTTATCTTTTATAAATCAGCGGAGAAAGAGGAACTATCCGTTATTTTAATTGTATTGATTTTAAAGGGCTTTCGGAGAATTTAAAAACAATTTACGCACCGAATTACGCACCTCATGTAATTTGTATTCCAAATTGCATATAAAATACGTCAAATACTCTTTAATCTTTAAGTCCAGCCATTACCTTTTATGTTTCAATAAGACCCAAAAAATGAGGTTTATTGTTACACGAATGGTAATAATAGATTATAGAATTTTTTTAATGAAAACTGCATACAAAACGCTTTTTAATGTATTTATTGAGGTATTTTGATTCCTTCTATAATTGTCCACCAATCCTTTTAAATTTTTCAACGAAAGAGGTTATTTTTTGAAATACATTTTGCTTCTTCGTTAAATATTGCGGATTTAGCGGACTCATTTTAGGTAAAAGTGCATTTAACTCCGTGCCATTTTCACTTGCAAACTCTCTTTTTAAAGACTGAGTTATGTATCGTTTTGCGGCTTCTTCATCTAAATTTTCTTCAGCAATTAATTCAATCGCTTCTTTTTGCATTTCCTTTTGTGCAAATCCATAGAATGCATCTAAAATGCTGGCTTTGTCTTCAATTGTATCTAAGTCTGTCGTATTGATAAAATCAACAACTAAACTTTCTTTTGCTCTATTATCAATACTTGCTCGTATGATACGGCTTATTTCTTCGACTAAAGCTGCTTTGTCTTTTGTCTTTTTGTTGTGTTCAAAGATTAATTCTAGAATGTAATCTAGGTTTATTTCTTGTGATTTTAATAAATCAATTTCGAAAACTATATCATCCCAATCTATTTTAGATTCTTCGGCTTCATTACCATTTTTCTCGCGACGTAACCAATCGCGGATATCGTTATAGGTAGAACGGTAATCTTGAGCTGTCCTTTCTGGCAAAACGTTTATCTCTCTCATTACTGCAATATCCTGGTCACTTACAAAGTAGTTTTCTTTGAAAACTTCTATTGCTTCAGCATCATTTATATCTATGCCTTGTAATGCTTTTAAATGTGTAAACTCATCGTAATTCTGTAAAATGTTCTCGACACGTAAGTATTCTCCAAATAGTTTCACAAATTCTTTTTTGTCTTTTTCGGTAACTAATTCGTCAGGATTTGGGAATTTTTCATGTAACTCATTTACAACATCTTTAAAACCTCTGCGAGCTTTACCTGTAACTATATCTGTGAAACCTTCTAAATATTCTTTATAGCTTTTTTCTAGTACTACATTTTTAGTGTTTTTGTCTCCAAATAATGTTATTGCATCTACAGTATTGGTTTCCAAATTTCGAAACGTTACAATATTACCAAAAGTCTTTGTAGCATCATAAATACGGTTAGTACGTGAGAAGGCTTGCATTAAACCATGATAACGCAAATTTTTATCTACAAAAAGTGTATTTAAAGTAGGCGCATCAAATCCTGTAAGGAACATACCTACAACAATAATTAAGTCGATTTCTTTATTTTTAACACGTTTTGCTAAGTCACGATAGTAGTCTTGAAAACCTTTACTTTCAATGTTAAAATTCATTTTAAACATTGCGTTGTAATCATGAATAGCCATCGTTAAAAATTCTTTTGCGCTTACATCCATTGCAGATGGTTCAAAAGTTTCATCTAAAATTTCACCTATGGCATTTTGTTCTTCATTGGCTGCAAAAGAAAAGATAGTTGCAATTTTAAGTGGTTTATCGCTTTCTTTTTGCAAACGGTTTAATTCTTCATAATAACATTTAGCAGCATCAACACTATTTACTGCAAACATGGCATTAAAACCAGTATTACCACCTTTTGTTCTATGCGTTTTATGACGGTAATTTTGAAGAATGTATTGGGATATTTCCTTGATACGTGCTGGATGTAAAAACGCTTTTTTGTTTTCTGCAGCCGTTAGTTTTTTCTCATCAATTTCTGTTTCAATGCTTTTAAATTGTGGACGAACATCATTGTAATCTACTTTAAACTTTAATACCTTTTCGTCTCTAATGGCATCGGTAATTACATAGGAATGTAATTCTCTGCCAAATACACTTGCGGTAGTTTCTGCACCTAAAGCATTTTCAGGAAAGATTGGTGTTCCTGTAAATCCAAATTGATAGAATTTTTTAAATTTTTTATTTAGGTTTTTTTGTGCTTCTCCAAATTGTGAACGATGGGCTTCGTCAAAAATGAAAACGACTTGTTTTTGGTAAATATCCAAATCACTTTCTGTTTTCATCAAGTTATTTAACTTCTGTATTGTAGTAACAATAATTTTATTATCGTCTTTTTCTAGGTTACGTTTTAAACCAGCCGTACTATCAGAACCGTTTACGCTATCAGGTGAAAAGCGCTGGTATTCTTTCATGGTTTGAAAATCTAAATCTTTACGATCCACTACAAAGAATACTTTATCTATAAACTCCAATTGAGTAGCTAACCGAGCTGCTTTAAAACTCGTAAGCGTTTTACCTGAACCCGTCGTGTGCCAAATGTAACCTCCGCTTTCAACATCAGACCATTTTTTTGCATTAAAAGAACTTTCAATCTTCCATAACATTCTTTCGGCAGCAGCAATTTGGTAAGGGCGCATGATTAGTAATGTATCGCTTATATCAAATACAGAATAGGTAAGTATTACTTTTAAAAGGGTATTTTTTTGAAAAAATGTAGCCGTAAAATCTTTTAAATCTTTAATTAAAGAGTTATCTGCTTTTGCCCAATTCATGGTAAAGTCGAAACTGTTTTTATCTCTTTTTACGGTATTGGCAAAATAGCGACTATCAGTACCGTTTGAAATTATAAAAGCCTGAAGGTATTTAAATAAAGAATTTTCACTGTTGAAACTTTCTTTGCTGTACCGATGTACTTGATTAAAAGCCTCACGAATAGCCACACCACGTTTTTTTAGTTCCACTTGTACTAATGGTAAGCCATTTACTAAAATGGTAACATCATAACGATTAGCATGCGTTCCTTTTTGTTCAAATTGTGAAATGACTTGAACTTTATTGCGTGAAACATTCTTTTTATCTACTAAGTAAATGTTTTGAATACGACCGTTATCAAATACAAAATCATGTATATGGTTTCTATGGATTTTTTCAGTTTTATCAACTATAGAATCACCTGGCTTATCTAAATATTCTTCTACAAAACGAGCCCATTCACTATCTGTAAACGCCATGTCGTTTAATGCCTGTAATTGCACCCTAACATTCGCTAACATAGCTTGTAACGACGTTAGATGCTTTGGATTTTCATAGCCTTGATTGATTAAATCTTGGATAAATTCTTTTTCCAAAGCTGCTTCGGTTTGATAACTAGATGGTGCATCATGTACCTCTGAATACTTGGTGTATTTATCTAAAACAATAAAATTGTTAGATTCAACTAAGGTTTTATACTGTGACATTTTTTTCTTCTTTTGGAAAAGTTAGCAACAAATCTCTATAATACTCATATTGTTTTTGTCTCAATTCTATTTCTTTGGGTAAACCTTCGCGAATGGAAGTTGTAAGCACGTCAAATTTATCAAGAATAGAAACGATGCTGGCTTGTTCTTCCAGAGAAGGAACGGGGATAGTTATTTTGTAAAATTTATTATGAGGTAAATCTGGTACAGTACCACCTGAAGCAGCATGTAATAATTTTTCAAACATTACTTTACTATTTAAAACACAATACATATATCTTTTATTTATTATGTTTTCAAAGCAATTAACTTTAAAAAAGTTATTGTGGAAACACCCTTTCACACCAGTAATGATTTTACCTGTACTTCCAGTTCTGGTTACTAAAATATCATCCTCATAACAAATAACTGATTGTAATGGTGATTCAATATAATAGTTTACATCACTTCCTTTAAGAAATTGTACTGTTATATAAAAATATCTATTCTCACCATTTTCTGTCTTTCTTTCATTTATAGGTATTTGTAGGCCTTGATTAACAGTACAAAGTTGACTTAATGGTATCATTTCAAAATTATTATCAAACAATAACTTTGTTTCGTAATAACTATATTGCGTTTTTCGTGCTGTAAGCTCTGCTGTAAGCTCTGCTGTAAGCTCTGCTGTAAGCTCGGTGAAGGTATCGAGAATTCCAACTATTTTTTGTTGAATTTCGAGTGATTTTTTGGGGTTATCTGGGCAGGGAATTGGTATTTGGAGTTTTAAAATAGCTTCCTTGGAAATACTAAAAGGAACGGCTGTTTTGTTTGATATTGAATACAAATATTCCTGTTTGTTCATTAAAAAATAATACAAGTATTTTTTTGAGAAAATGTTTTCATCAATCGGGAAAATTGTAAATGCTACATCGTTTGCCCAAAATTTTTCAGTTTGCCATTTTACATAACCAGCTGTTCCATATTGAGCAATTGTTATTGAATTTTTATCACGATTGTATTCATTAACATAACCCATATATCCTGTTCCACCTGAAACAACAGGATATTTCCCATCACTTAATAAATCTTTTTTTGTTACACGAACACCCCGAATTATTTCTGCAACCTCACCAAGTGTTTTCCATTCCACTTCCACACCCTCTAATAATTTATCTAAAAAACTCATGCTTCAATCTCTTTTATAATGTTGTCAATATCGGCACGAAGCTGGTCTATTTTTACTACTGTTTTAGCGACTTCTTTGTTTAGCTCTACAATGTCAATTTGTTCGCGGTTGTCTTTGGCTTCTACATAAGAACTTACCGAAAGATTATAATCGTTTTCAGCAATTTTAGTATTGTCGATAGTGGTAGCCACATGTGCAACTTCAGCTTTACTATCAAACATATCCATAATTTTATCAATATGTTTATTTGTTAGCTCATTATTGTTGGTTACTTTTTTAAAGAAATCTTCTCCAGTAGCATCAATAAATTGAGTTTTAGGTTCGGTTTTATTTTTTGCCAATACTAAAATATTAACAGCAATAGAAGTACCGTAAAATAAGTTAGGCGCTAAAGCAATAACGGTTTCTACAAAGTTATTATCTACTAAATATTTTCTAATTTTTTGTTCAGCACCGCCACGATAAAAGATTCCTGGAAAACAAACCAAAGCCGCTCGTCCTTTACTTGATAAATAACTTAAACAATGTAACACAAAGGCAAAATCAGCTTTCGATTTTGGTGCCAATACGCCTGCAGGCGCAAAACGGTCGTCATTAATTAACGTAGGGTCGTCAGAGCCAATCCAATGGACTGAGTAGGGCGGATTTGAAACAATGGCATCAAAGGGTTTTTCATCACCAAAATCTGGTTCTAACAACGTATTTCCTAAGGCAATGTTGAACTTATCATAATTGATATTGTGCAAAAACATGTTCATACGTGCCAAGTTGAAAGTTGTATGGTTTATTTCTTGACCAAAAAAACCTTCTTCAATGATATGGCTATCAAAATGCTTTTTTGCCTGTAATAATAAAGAACCGGAACCAGCAGCTGGGTCATAAATTTTATTTACAGTGGTTTGCTTGTGCATCGCCAATTGTGCAATTAATTTAGAAACCGTTTGAGGCGTGAAAAACTCACCGCCTGATTTTCCTGCATTAGCTGCATAGTTTGATATTAAAAACTCATAAGCATCACCAAAAAGGTCTATTTGGTTATCTTCAAAGTTACCAAAGTTTAATTCTTCAACACCTTTTAAAACAGCTGCTAATCGACTGTTTTTGTTTTCAACGGTATTCCCTAAACGAGAACTTGTAGTATCAAAATCTGCAAACAACCCTTTAATGTCTTGTTCTGAAGGATATCCATTAGCAGAACTTTCAATCGCATTGAAAATTTCTTTTAATTGTGTGTTTAGGTTTGGATTGATATTAGCTGTTTTAGCCATATTTTTAAAAAGTTGGCTTGGATAAATGAAATAGCCTTTTGTTTTAATAGCATCGTCTTTTATTTCAGGTGTTATGACACTATTTGGTAAATTTGGATAATCAATACTATCATCGCCAGCTTCAAAATAATTGGTGAAATTTTCACTAATGAATCGATAGAAAAGTGCTCCTAAAACGAATTGTTTGAAATCCCAACCATCAACTGCACCACGAACATCGTTTGCTATTTTCCAAATTTTATTTTGTAATTCTTGTTTTTGAATTGTACTTGTCATTATTTTTTCTTGTAATTTTTTATTGCTTGGTTATACCATGAAATTTTTAATTTTTCTACTTACTTCTCTTTCCACTTGTTCAAAATCTGGTAAATTTTTGATTTGATCACTCATTGAATTTTTCCAACGTGCTTTGTATTGTGGCAATTTTTGCTCTAGTTTGGTATGAAAATCTTCGGGATATAGTTCTTTGCTAATGCATTTATTTCGAAATTCATTGGTGTAATATTCAACCTCCATTTGTTCTACTTCTAATAAATACCATATATCATAATAGTCTCTTGGTTGAGTGCGTTGCATGGTGCATCGTAATTTTTCGACTAATAGTTCTTCTAAAGAATAGCATAATAGTTTATTATCCTCTAAATCTGAATAATCTACAATAGCATTTTTCACTACTGGTTCAAACTCTAATTTTTCGCTTCTTGATATATCTACTTTTACTTTTTTATTGTTTCCAAAACCACCCAATGGGCCTACATAACTTATGTAAAAATTAATACCTCCATCTTCATGCTCGTTATCATCAATTATTTCTAATGGAATATTGGATTCTTCTTTTATTTCTTCGAAAGACTCTTTAAACCAATCAAAAATTTGCTCGTTTGTTATTTCATTATCTAATAGCGTGAAGTCTAAATCTTCTGAGAAACGATAGTCTTCAAAATATACTTTCTTTAATACGGTTCCTCCTTTGAATACCAGTATTTTTGAAAGCTGCTCATGGTTTGCTATACCCCAAAGTATCCAGGATAAAATGTAATCTTTCTCGATTTGTTGGTCACGAACCCCAACTTGGTTTGCTTTCTTTTGTATTTCACCTGGTTTAATCATGTGAACATGGCTGATTTAATAGTTTCTGTATCTAAATTTTGTTGAATACTCCAACGGCTATTTCTTTTACCAGTTTTAGGTAATTCGGTATCTAAAACGATATAAGATGCTGTCTTTATTTTTTGCAATTCTTGAATTATTTCTGTTTCTATTTCAAAAAGTTCTAGAATGTACCCCAGTCTTTTCAATACCGCCTGAGAATCGAATTTTATTGTATATTCTAAAAGCTTTTCGTAATCCAATTTATCTTTTGTACTGTAAATTGCTCTTGCTACTTCTACAATGCCCCCCGCGTAATCGGGTTTAAAAAGACAGTCTATGATTGTTTTTTCTAAATCAGAACAACTTACTTTATTGAAGCTATCAATCCATATTTTTTTTCCACCAAAAAAATGATTTTCATTGTGATAGATAAACTGAAATGTGATGTCTTTAATCTTTATTTCTGAAGGTCTTATTTGTTTTGCTACGACAATTTGTTCTTTTAGGGATGGTTGTGTTATTAGATTATGGATTTGTAAAGCTGAGTAATACCCAATATAATGTTTAGCATCTTTAACCAAATATTTTACTAACACGTGCCAATCGGGCATAAAGGTTTCTGGGTTTTCTTCATAAGGAATGATATAGTAAAGACCATCTTTTATCCTCATTAGTAAACCTCTTTTGGTCATATCGCTTAATAATTGCCGAACTGTACTTTCTTTTGCTTCAGAAAATACATTTAAAGCCATTTTAGAATCAAAACAGATTTTCCCTTTATCATTGAAGTATGATAGAAGTTCGTTTGATTGTGTGGAAATATATTTATGTCTCATAGTATCAATATCAGGATAAACCTGACTGCAATGATACAAAATATAAATACAAACTATATTATTTATCTCTTAAATATGTTTTATAGTTCATTTATCAGGATAAACCAAACTATTTAGCTATGAGACCTAAATCTAGGTATCCAATAGGCAATGAAATGAATATTTACTTTAAAAGAAAAAACCTTCATTTTGTGCGCCGAATCACTAGTAGGCTATTGAAATAAATCTTCGAAGTTATCCTATCAAATAGGCAATACACCTCTATTGAAATTTAATATGGTAAAATGAATGAGATCAATTATTTATTTCAAAATTTTATACAATTCCTTATTACTGTGAGCCTTCATTATAGGTTTGATTTACTCAAGATTAGGTTGAATAGAGATAATTTTCATATTAATATCCCATTCATTATTTGCCAGAAAATTTTTAAAATCGAATAAAACATCCAAATTAAGTTCTATTTGTGCATTATTAAAGGGCTTCATCTCAATTGACATAATTAAATTAACAAAATCCTTAATTTTACTCTTTGCTGTCCTAGTATCCACATTCAATAAGAAAAACCATAAATGGTTTTTCTTATCACTAAAAATTTCAAATGAAAATTCTGGGTTTAATTGATTATTCTGTTGCATATTTTTGACTAATTCCAAACTATTAGTCTCAAAGATTACTTGTGTTACATTAACATATTCATCTTCAATTCCAGAATCTCCCTTGTAGAATTCCTTAGCAACTAATATCCTTTGACTTGCAAGACTAGATTTTTCAAATTTAAATTTCAGAAATGGCTTAAACATTGTTGCCTTACAAAGTGAGAAAAACTCAATAAATTCTTTTACCGCTTCGTCATCCCTATACACATGATTTTTCACATATTGATAAAAACTCTCTTTATCGTTAAATACTTCGTCAACAAAATCTGATATTTTAAAACTAATGAATGAAAAAGGAGCGAAATTTAAAACTTGAGCACAAAAAAGCTCTATATTTTTATCATTCCAAAAACTCTTAATTTTTTTTGCCATATATTCTTTTAGTCCTGGAATCACCTTTAAATCGTGAAATACACTAAAAAAATTAAAGTTTCTAATATCCCATAAATCTTTAATTTCTTCAATATAACTATCAAATATGGATTTTGATTGTTCAATGATATAGATTTCATCCAGCGGCCAACGTTGGTTGCCATGCTTTAATTTCCAAACAAAATTTATTATTTTTATTTTATTGACTGTTGAAATAAAACTAGACTCAAAAATATTTTTTTTAATCCAAGGGATCACAGTCACTTCATAACTAGGATGGTTTAATTTAATGTTAATATCCATTAAATTGACTAATAGTTTTAATAATGAATGTTCATTAAGACCTAAATCTTCTTTTCGTTCAAATAGTATAAGTGCAATGTTAATTGCCCTTTCAATATTTGTTTGATTATCAGTATTAAAGTATTCAAATCTATTAAGTAGTTGATCTATTTTATTATCATTTTGAATAACATCTATTAAAACATTAATTCCATCTATTTCACTTTCTAAAAAAAGATTATTAAATTCCCTTTCCGTTAACAAATCTTCAAATATTCTTTGTTGCATTAACATTCGAAAATTATTAACCTTTCGTATTGAACTAAAACTGCCTACAATATTTTCGTCTCCAAACAAATAAGCAAGAGTTTTCATTAAAAGAAATCTATCTTCACAATCAACATTAATAATGTTCTTAAAACATTCATCATCGGTTAGTATTTTCTCAAATATATCATATTTTCTATATTGCGAGATGTCTTCCTCTTTTGTATTAAAAATCATAAATTTATTCTCACCTTCTGACTTATTTTTCTGATTAGATGATTTAAGTTTGTATATTCCATTTGTTGTATCTTCGTTCAAATAAAGAAGCCTATTATCATTTAATAATTTTATGAATTTTGGAAATTTCAATTTAAAATATGTGAAATTCATAAAGTCTTTTAAATCAATTTCTTCTCCAAAATTCTTATAATCATAAATAATTTGATTTATAAATCTTTTTGAATCCCTGAAATTTTTAACATAATAATCAAATAAATTATCACTATCCTTTAAGGCATTTGTTAATTTAATTTTAAAGGTTTGGTCCCAAACCTTTAAAGATTCAATCAGCTCCTCCAATACATAATTTCTTAAAACAGTTTGTTCAATTTCAGGAAGAAAAACTTCCAACTGAAAAAATTTATCTATAAAATTAGAATTTAGAATTTTGTTCTCCTTTGATAGCCTATTTAGAACATATTGTTTATCCAAAGCAACGACAAAAGTTGTGTTGTAAAAATTAGCAGTGTTTCTAATTAATTTCAAGACTTGCATTATTTCATTATCATTTAATCTGTCTAAATCATCCACAAAGACAATTATTTTTTCATCAATTTCCTTTAACCTACAATTTATATCATCGTAAATTAATTTTGCAGGTTGATCAGATATTCTTGAAATATGCTTATCAAAAAGTCCCGATAAATTTTTATTATGATACAAATCAGTAAGTTTATTTGAATATTCTAAAATTTGATCCGAAAGTTTCCCATTATAAAGAGATAATTTATTGCTTAATGCCATAAAAAATTCATTAATTATGTCATCTTCTTTATGGTTTAAGTAAGGAAGGAAATGAACAACAATTGGTTTGTCATTCTTTTTCAAGGTTTTTAAATATGCTCTATCTTTTAATTTATCTATCAATAAATTAATAATACTTGATTTGCCGTTACCAAATGGACCAACTAAACCGATGGAAAATGAATTTAGATGATTTTCTTTAACGAGTACCGAACTTAATCTTTTCACAATAAAAGAATAACCCAATTTATCATTAGCTATTTCATCCAATGGGTCATCATTTTTAAATTCATTATTGTCAGATGATTTTTCCATGAATGGTTTTACAAAATGTCTATTAAACAATTTATAAACATAGAATGCCAAAAAAAGATACAATGGTCCTAAAAAATAAAAAACGTAATTAATTTTAAAAATGCTATCTAAGAGAAAAGTCCATTGTAGATCATCCTTTTTAACATAAAAGTAAGTTACTAAAAAGCATATTGAAGAGTATATGTAAACCTCTAAAAATGAAGCTAAGTACTTATATTTTATAAAATTCCGTATTAAACGACTTATTAAGATTAATGATATCAGGATAATTATTAAGTCTAACCAAAAATTTAAAAAAGGAGGATCAATGATTAAATATTTCTCAATAAAGTTAATAATCTTATTGTTGTAAATAAAAAATAAAAAAAGAGGAATTAAAACCATCCATATTTTTGGGAAGGATAATTTGTAATTAAAACTACGCCATATTTTAATCAAAAATATTTTCAAACTAGAATTTTTTAAATTAGGTATTTTATAATGGTATAAGAATTTTTGACTTTTCAAATAAGTTCAATAGCTATAATTAAGGAAAATTTTTCAATTCAATAGTAGCCTTTTCATATATAAAATAGTATTAAATACTAGTTCAAAAGCTGAGCAATTTAAATTCTCCTATTTAAGTATTATTATCTAAAGAATTAGGGCCTTAAAATTTAATGCAATTTCTATTACGTAAGAAAGTTATTTATTTTCTACACTTTTCCATCCTTATGATATTGCCACAAAATCAATTCTTAAAATATTCTAATTTTAATAGCCTCAACAATTCTTAATTAGTCATACCATATAGACCTACAATTTAAAGCTACAACAAATTATTCATAGGAAACAAACAGTCCTTTAGAGGTATAATTATTCCGTGAATATTTAATCATTTTTTTAAATTAGTTTATTGATAATAGAGTAAAATTTACTGTTCATTTGAAAAATCGTGATATCTCCAAAAAATTTAATATTTTAACCTTTATTAATTGAAATTAAAAAATAGCTCATAATAGTTTAATTCTCTGAAAAACATCCTCTAAATTTTTCAATGTTGATCTTGACAATTTATTTACAAAGTCTTCTTGTTTATCCTTATAGTCGTAAAACAAGAAACCTAAACACCTCTTTACATCATTAGAATTTGTCAATTCTTGTAAACGAATAGTATCTTCTTCACAAAGATAATCTTCAAGGACAAATTTTGGCTTTGTTGAGTTATACAAGTGTATCTTATCCTTTAAAAAATCTCCAAATTCTCTCAGATATTTCTTTTGAGCAGATTTTCCGGCCTGGTCGTTATCTAATAGTAATACAAAATTATCTGAAAAAGGAATTGCAATACTCAACAATGTTGATGATTGACTAGCACCAGAGCTTGGGATAATTTTGATCTGATCATCAATATTTGAAGTGTATCTTTGTAAGATACTCAACATGTAATAATCGGTTATTCCTTCAGTAATTACTATTTTCCCTAGGAAGTCATTTGCAAAATTCAAATGCAAAGCTTGATAAATTGGACTCAATGCTCCCTTGTCATTGCTACTTTTGAAATTACCGAAATTTTGAAGAGTAATTTGGGAGCCTTTTTTTTCTGCAATTTTTACACTTCCCAATTTTATCACTTCAGGATTCAAAAGAAATTGTGAATGTGTGCAATAAATAATTGTATTTTTTTTTGAAACAGAATGTAACTCATTTAATAATTCAGTTTGGGCGGAAGAATGAAGATAAGAACCTGGTTCATCAAGTAAAAAAATTGAATTCTCCAATTTTCCTTTATAATTAGGATTAAATTTCAACTTAATCATATAGTTGAAGAACCATTGAAAACCTTTACTTCTTTCGCTTATATCAAACGTTCGTGTCCTATCATTATGTGATTTGTCCTTTACCTTAAATCTAAAAACATTACCTTCATTTGTAATTACTAATTCCAATTTATCGCTATCATCAGCAAAAGATTTCCCGCTTTTTTTAATACGTTTCCATTCATTTATAATTTCTCTATTTAATGTAGCCTCGACATCAGATAGAATATCCCCTTTCGTGTCAACATTTTGGACTTTAAGATATGAAATTAGGTGGTTCTCGTCATCCACTTCTCCTATGCCTTCAGTATCAGCACGTTTAAAAATCTCTTCAATTATCTCTTTCCAGTCACGATCCTTTCCTTTTCCAAGATTCCTTTTATAAATATAATCCGTTGGAAATTCAATTTCTTCAGGAACCCTATCTGCAAAATCATCGAAATATTGTATATAGGGTAGATTGGAAATAAGAAATTTTATAATGTGCTCTTTCACAGCCTCGGAAACACCATCAAGCAGTATTGAATATGGATAATTATCTTGTGAAAGATTGCGTCTTAATGTAAAAATGGTATGTTCATCATGTTTAGATAAAATAGAATATTCTTTAGAATCGGTTGTAATTTTTAATTTTGAAATCAAACTCTCCAACTCACCTCTATCCAAAATCAAATCAGCACTTATTGTACATTCTTTTGACCCAATTATATATTTATTTTTGAATTCTAAGTGTTCTCCACGATTAAATTTATCTCTAGTTCTATCAAATGCTAAAATTGCTTTAAGAACAGAGGTTTTACCTGCCTCATTGATTCCAATTATTGGATTGATTTGAAAGTTCAGCTTTAACTTAATTTCTTCAATTGCTCTATAATTATTAATTGTAAAACTTAATATTTTCATATATTCTAGTTTAGGATACAGCTCAAAAAATTTTTGTTTTAAGTCTTAAATTGGATTAAACAATTACTTCTAGCCATATTTATTATTGAACAACACTCAAATATAAAATTAAATATTCATCCTTGAGTGAAAATTCCTAATTAATGAATACTAATTAGGTAAGATTAATAGGAGAAATACCCTTAAAGTCACAATATAGCATTTAAATTTAAAAAAGTAGCTTTAATCAATTATGTTAAAATAAGGGTGTTAAATATTTTGAATTTACCTAGGTGAAGAATATCTATTAACAGGTACCATATACTTAAAGGTTAAATAAACAAATTAGCACTTCTAAGAAGAAATGAATAAATTGTTACTAAAAAATTCATAAATCCGATTTGGAAACTAATTAATAAAAATCTCACAAATTTGAAGTGAAATTATACTCATTGCAATATTTTTCATTGTCGGATATTATAAAATAAATCTCAATGTTTCCTATTTGTAGTGTAAGTTTTTCCATATTTTTCTAAAAACGAATTTTAATTCATTCATTTTCGAATAAAGTCCAATGGTTTTCATATCAAATATCTCGGATTCCCTACCCTAAAAATAGAAGAAAAAAGTTACTTTCTAAGGGAAAATCAATCAATTGAATAATAAAAAAGTAGTGTTTAACTAATCTATATTAAGTCTATTATGAAACCTTAAAATTTCGCGGATTTAACATAATAAAGTGTATTAATGATATACATTTCCCTTACTACAAATTAAAATCACTTTAAGAAAATAAATTTAAAAAACAAAAATTTTATTAAGTCAACCCTCTATTTAACTATCCAAATATTTTATACTCTCAATAATTTTAAATCCTTACAAATCTCTCTTAATAACTCACATGGATTGGCATCAATGGCTAATGCTATTAAATATAATTCATCAGCCCTGAGTTTTGTGGTGTCATTGCCACTTAATTGACTCAAGCGAGACTTACTTATGCCAGTTCTTCTAGAAACCTCCGCCTTATTAATTGATTTTTTAGCTAAATATAGTCCTAAATCAGTCATTTAATATATCATATTTAACTACAAAAATATAGAATGTCTGTACCTTTTTATAAAAAACTCATGCTTTATTTTTGAATTATGATAATATATCTATACATTAGTATAGAAAAACTATACATAAGTTGTAATATATCAAACTTCAATGTAATATGGTATTGTCTTAAAAAATTAAATCAAATATTAAGGTTAAAGAAACTCAAAGTATGAAATACCCTTTGGATATAAAAGAAATAATTGGTGTTCTAATATCAAAGAACAAAATCGATTATATTTATCTAAATATTTACATAAGGGAAACTTCTCCATTTGAATTAATTATCCTAGTTTCAAATAAAAGAGTAAATGATCTGGGTGATTGGGTACCAAAAATCCTTAAGACAATCAAATCATATCCAAACTATGTAGCTAAATTTTATTTCAACCACCAAGCAATAGAAAAAATTAAGGAAGGTAACCTATTCATGTTTACATCATGTCAACCTAAAAATCTTGTATATAAAAAAGAAAACACAGATTTCATACCAATTCCTGAAAACTTAGATTTCACAAAATGCAAGAAATTGGCATTAGAACAATGTGCACGAGAAGGGCAAAAAGTTGATGAATTTAAACAAGGCTATTATCATTTTAAAGAAAAAGGACTATATGAAATTGCATCCTTTATGTTACATCAGTCTATAGAGCTCACATACAGATATTTAGAAATTCTAATTCAAGCTAAAGACATAAAAACTCACTCAATCCGAATTCACCACTTACAACTTAAAAAAATCACTTCCAATTATACCTGCGTTTTTAATGAAGAAGATGATAATGACATTATTTTACTTCAAGCACTAGAAGATATATATCGCTCAACTCGTTATGAAAATGATTTCAAAATAGATCTTAAGGTATTAATTCAATTAGAAGAAAAAATGGAGTTGTTGCATATAAATGCAATTGAGATTTTTGATCACAGTATTAAGGGCTTTGACAAAAAGAATATTTCAAATTCAATTCAAATACCACAGGGTAAAGTTTCTTCTACTAAATGCGATATTAAGAAATTGGAAAAGTCAACACCACTTAAGGAAATTGTTAAACATATAACATCAGATATATCAGATCCTATTACAATTTACTTGGTTGGACAACGATTCCAATCAATTCAAATTGAAACTTCCCTAAATAATTATGAAATTACAGGTATTCAAAATTATCATTTCAATTTATTACTTGTTAGCGAAAGAAGTATTAGGGATCTATTAACAACCCTGCAACTTAAAATATGTGAATGTTTGGGGGTTTCCTTATTACTGATGTCATATACCAAGGACCAGGTTGAAAAGCAACTTAACAATAATAACCCATACTTTCATCATATTTTAAACGCAAAAGAATCATTACTTTATAAAGGAATGGAGACAACTAATTGGAGTTTTCACAAAAATAAAGGCATTAGTTCAGAAGAAACTATTAAAAAAAGGTTGATTAATTGGTATAACCGAAAAAATAATGCCAATGGTTTTTTTAATGGTGGTAAAGCTATCGAAAATTCAGAAGAGGTAATTATTAAAGTTCTTTTATTTAACAAAGCATTGAAACAAGCACTTTTAGGATTATTAGAATACCATTTCGATTACACACCTTACCAGCAGAACTTAAATTATTTATACAATCTCGTCTGTAATATTTGGTATTTCCCAATTGAAATTTTTCCAACATTCAATAAAGAGGATAAAAGGATTTTTAATGAATTTACCCAAATACAACAAAATGTTTTTTACAATAGATTATCACATATCGAATGGTATAAAGCTCATAATTATGAATGGAGATGCGAACTATTTCTTGAGGAATGCTGGAAACTTGTTGAAGACACAATTCCTAAAAAATTATAGTTCTCTTAAGAAACTGTACATAACAAGTTAATTCATTGGAAACTACTCTTGAAGAACTTTAAATTATAGGTAAATGCCACTAAGCAATAAGAGTTCTAATTATCAACTCCACTATAGCTAAGTACAAAATCATCTTCATGGAAATTATTACAACCCCGGTTCATAAAATTAGTTAAGTAAAATAATTAGGTATAAAATATCAAACATCAGTACACGGTAACTTTATTAGAAATCCAATTTCATTACTATGTAAAAAAGAAATTTACTTCTTTGCAAATTTTAATTATAATACATTGGTAAAAAATGCATAAAGATTGTCAATTTGGAATTCATACTTTCAGAATAACTAAATTGTTTATTTATAGTTAGATAATTATTATTCATAAATAAAAAAATAAAAGATTATGAAACTAAAAAAGAAAAACCTAAAAAAGTTAAAAAAATCAGCAAAAAACTTATTCGTTACACTGCATCCCTTAGAAAATGAAAAAAATAGATTTAAAGCTTCTTTTGTTGAATTTAAAGGTTATTTAGATTTATTTATTACTATTGAGTCATTGATAAATGTGTGCATAATTGCTACTCAAAATAGTAAATATTGTCTAAATAATTCAGGTAATGACATTGGAAAATCTCTGGAATTAGTTAGACAACTTTTACCTATAGAAGAGGGGGAACATTTGGATAATTTTTACAAATTAATTTCGAAAAAGCCAGGAACTGTATAGTAGAAATCTCGACATCTGAATTAACTATGGTCATGGTATCAAATAAAACGACCAGTTCCGTATTGCAGATATTGCTAAGTTTTTCTAAAGCTACTCTAGTTCTGTACGCATAATGCAATGAGAAAGCTGAAATAATTATAGCTACAATAAAGGTAATTACTGCCCATTTAGGATAAACTCCGGCTTTTTGGAACAAAATTTCCATCCTTAAATAAAACCGTTCCTGATATTCCCGTTGCTTTGCCAGCTCACTATTATATTCCTTTAATTCTGCTTTGAGTTCCTTAAGATCAATGGATACTTTTAAATCTTTGATTCGATCGTTAATTACTTCTAGCCTATTAACATCACCTCGGAATGTTTCCATTTCTGAAGTCAGTAACTCCATATACTCTTTAATTTTTGTCATAGTCCTGTAGAATTTTAAATACCAATGCCTGCACCAGCATTTATTGAATGTTGTATAACCCTGTTCGCAATTTTCTTCACTATGCTAAGTGCCATTCTTGGAGCAACTGGAATAGCTTTATCTAAAATCTTAACTGGAGCAATATTATTTATATTATTTTTGGAATGACCATAAAGTTTTTGTCCGATATTACTACCGGACATGCTTCGATGTACTTCACTTCCTTTTAAATTATAACCATCCAATTCAAACCGAAACCCCTGAAGGCTTCCCGACTTATTAATACTTGGAATTACATTAACTCCATTAGTTTCCATTGCCTTCATGTAATCTTCAAAATTCCTTGGAGAAAACTGTTTTAGACTCAATTCATGTCTTCGTTTAATTTCCAGCCGGACATCTTTCAATAAAAACTCCTTTTCCATCTGAACCTGCTTTACTGTTGTCAGCTCTAACTGTTCTGCTACTTTCTCTGCAGCATGCTGACTTCGTTTTCCAATAAAGCTATCTTTATAAGCATTCCCTCTAAAGTCAATACGGTTTACGTATAAATGAATATGGGTATGCTCTTTGTCCCTGTGGACAAAGGCAATCGCTTGCCTATCCCCTAGTTTCATTTGCTCTATAAATTTCCGACAAATCTCATTAAATCCTTTGCTATGTATACGTTGGCCATCATTAACGGTTGGGCTAAGAACGAAGGAAAGTGTATTCTTTTGGCAATGGTAATTCTGCTCTTGGATCATTCGAAATTCTCTAGACACTTCTTCGGGATTATTACCAATTAATTCCTGTTTAAAGATAACCTCTGCGTCCTTTTCCTGATTCCAACCGTAAAGCATTGAAGCTCGAGTATGAGCAATGGCCTTTCCTTTTCCTATCATGGTGTTAGCTTTTGAAGATGCGTTTTTATCTCCTCTGCCAATCCATATACTTTTTCCGTAAGTTTAGGGTTCCGTTTTCTGTACATATTACCAATAGACTTAAAATTATTATGGAATCTCACCAAAGTCTTATAAATTTCAATTTCATCCTCTGTTAAGCGCTCTGTTATCTTTTTTTCAAAGGCTACTCTTCTGAAGTATTCACTTAGGGTTAACCCCGAATTCTTCGCTCTGTTTATCAAAAGTTTCTTTTCCATGACTGTACACCGGAATTTCACCAACTCAGTTTTTCCTTTATTCATACTTCGTCTCTCATTGCGACCATCGGGAGCAATCGAGATTGTGTCCACAGACACACATCTCGAATTCGTTTCCAACGAATCTTCCTTTCCTAACTGAATCGCTATAGAATCCATTTCGTTGAGAAGTTCAGAAGATATCTTTATTTTGTCTTTGGATTCCATTTCCTTTCGCTCTACCCATTTGGACTTGCCTTCCTGAAATTCATTAAAAGTTTCTATACTCATGATATTAATTTTTCGTTGGCATCCTTATATCCTTTATAAACTGCCCTGCAATCAATGGCTTGAGAATGAATTTTCAATAAATATTCAGTGGCCTTACTTCCAGAATCATCATAGTCCAAATAGAGCTTGATTGTTTTATAGCTCTTTAAATAAGAGCTAATGTTTCTAGTAAATGCCAATGAATTAAGGATCATTAGATCATATCCTTCTAAACTTTCATTTAGTAAACTTTCCAATGAAAGTAGATCGAACATCCCTTCAGTTACAATTAGGTGATCACTGCCTTGAGGAATAAGACTAAAGGTTTTTGGTGATGTCGATGATTTGAAATACTTATTCCGAAGCTCCCAACCTCCTAAATGGTTCTCTAAACCGATTGCAAAAAATGTTTTTCCATTATGATTATACCAAACTTCCTTGCAATAATTTTGAGCAAAAGAGACTAGTATTTTTCTTGATTTCAAAAAGTTTATAAGAAAAAGATGTTGAATGGTAAGTATTTTGAGAATTTCTATTTTCCCAGTTCTCTGTTTTAAAATTGTTTGCTGGTGAAATGAAAAATTAGGTATACCTCCAGATAGAAAGATTAATGCGTCCTTTACTGAACAATGTTTTAATTTGACAACTAAATCTATCACATTACCTCCTTCAAAAGATCCAAAGTCTATCCAATAATTTTCTTTTAAAGAGACTTTCAAAGAGGCTTGGGTTTCTGACCTAAAAGGACTTAGAAACCAAGCTTCTTTTTCCGATTTACGTTTGGGAAAGTGCCCTAGTTTTGCAAGTGTTAGCACTATGCAAATACTACGGGCTTTTTCACAATTCAATATTTCTTTTTTCATGAGCCAAATTGTTTTATTCAAAATTTTGATGTTTTGATGAAATTCCTCTAAAATGACAATATTCATAATGGTTTACAGAGCATCGTTTTTTTCATCAATTCATCGTTCCTTACTATTCCTAATTCATCCAGTCATCGTTTTATATTTTGATGACCAGATGATGATAAGATGATGACAGCTTTAACAAATATCCTTATTGGGATAATTTCAATCCATCATCAATTCATCGAAATTTTCCAATAAAAAGGATTTTTCAACTGTAAAATAACGTCCCTTGGCATCCACCAAATGCATGGAGGCATCTTGCCATATAACAAGCTTTTGATAACTCAGAGAGTTGTCCTTGTTTTCAAGTCTCCAATCCTTTTTCAGCAATCTTCTAAGCTGGGTTAAATCTGTCTTAATTCGGGTTCTGTTTAATAGCTGTAATGCGTCTAATGGACAAAGGTGAACTTCATTGCTATCGAACTGTTCCATAGCTCCTAATAAAATGGTAGCCAGCTCCCGTTCAACACGGTTTCTATTGTTTTGAACCAGTCTATGTAAAGCATTGGTTTTAATTTGTTTGGGTGTAAACCACATTCTTGTAGCATGAGGGGTAGACAACTTACGCTCTCTTAGGAAAAAAAGGAAAGCTGGGATTTCCGATATCAATTGTTCAAGAAAGTTTGTACTTTCTTTTTTAACTGTTGGTATTTTCAATACCCAAAACCGAGTCTCATTACCATCAATCTTGATAAAATTATCTTCATTATTACTACATAGAATGAACTTTCCAAAAAATTCAACCTCCCTTTTATCTTTACCCTTTGCCTCCAGCTTGTTAAAATTGGTTGTACTAAGATATTTGATTCGTTCAGTCAATTCTTCCTTGTTAAACAACACTTCATCTATGCAGATGAGTAGCTTATTTGCCCAATCAGCATTGAATTGACTACTGAAGCTATCGTTAGTAAGATAGGTCAGGTTGTTTTCGAAGATGGCTTTCAACCATTTAATAAAGGTACTCTTGCCAGTTGAACGTTCCTTGGAGACTAGACATAGAATAGGTAAAACTTGTATAGGATTTTTATAAAGTAGCTGAAGATAATCCAATCCCAGTTCAAAATGTCCTCCAAAAATGTGTTTAATAAAGGCCAATGAGACATGACATTTTCCTTCTTTGGGGATGGCCTGTAAAGGAGAATAAGTATTGTAAAATCCTTGATATTCCTTCCTAAAATCAATGTGACTTGGGATACAGGTAAATCCATCATATTTTGGCACTTTACTTAAGTAATCCTTCCCGTGGTCTTGTCTAATGGTTTCAATATTCCAGTATACAAGAATCTCGTTAAAATGCCCTGCTATTGTCGGGGCCTGCACTAATTTATAATATGATGTGCCAACCCTTAAATATGGTACGTTACTCATAATTAAGTTGATTTACGGACTATATTAAAATACAGCCTAATGAGATAAATATCAATAGAGCTAAAAGAGATAGCCTATCCTTTTTTAAAGACATGATCTAGCGCTTGTTTTTTGATCTCACTCTTAGATTTACGACTATTCTTTAAAAGCCATTCATTTAGGAGATCGATGTCGAAAAATATCATTTTTCCGTTTGGTTTACTATGGGGAATAATTCCAGCTGCAGTTAGCTTATATAAATAGCTTCTCGATATACCAGAATAATCACAAGCCTCCTCAAGGGTAAGTACTTTCTTAGAGCCCAATAAGAGATTCTCAATTCTATCGAGTTTCTCTTCTAATTTAATTTGGTCCATTTTATCTGATTTAAAGATTAATAATGAACAAAGCGCTTTGTTTCTTTTGGTAGAATTCTAGTAATAAAAGTATAGAGTAAGATGATATGAAACGGCAAACGCTCAAATAACTTATTCACAAATATTTGATTAACAGTAATTTAAACCAAATGATGCCAAATAAAATAAAAACTCAATGCAAAAATTTTTTTTAATGTTATTTGCTATCATATGATATCAATCCTTATCTACAAAAAATGAGGAAATTTTCAAGTTTTTCAAGTTATCAACAATAGAATTAAAAGATTTCAGCGCACATTAGGATTTTAACAGGCTATATAGCCAAATTATTGGAAGTCTTAATGATAAGGATAAGTAGATAAGGACTATTATTGATTTATAGATTCCTTTGTATCCTTTTGTTCTTCGAAGGCGGACATTTTCAATCTTAATGCATTCATATCTTCACTTACTTTTTTATCAAGGATTTTAGCATAATGCTGAGTAGTTCTCAAAGACTTATGTCCAAGCATTTTGCTTACTGATTCTATAGGAACTCCATTAGTAAGTGTAACTGTAGTAGCAAATGTATGACGTGCTAGGTGAAAAGTTAGATTCTTTTTAATACCACATAGATCAGCTATTTCCTTAAGGTAAGAATTCATTTTTTGATTGCTTAAAACAGGTAGCAACAATTCCGAATTACAGGATTCTCCAGACTCTTTATATTTATCTATTATAGCTTGGGGAATTGACAGAATAGGAATATTACTTCTTATATCTGTCTTTGTTCTTTTTGTCTTAATCCAATTTTGTCCATCTATACCAATCACCAAATCATTTTTAGTAAGTTTTTTAACATCAGCATATGCTAAACCAGTAAAACAACTAAATATAAATATATCCTTAACCTGATTTAATCGATCTGAAGAGAATTCTTTATTTATAATTCTTTGTATTTCTTCTTTGGTTAGGTATTCCCTATCAACAATTTTTAATTTCGGTTTCCAATTCAAAAAAGGATCACTACTAATCCAATCATTGGCAAGTGCAATACGAACAATCTTTTTAAAATTAGTGATATACTTCACAGCAGAATTATGGGCACAATTTCTATCAGTCTTAAGATAATACTCAAACCCTGTAATGAATTTATGATTTACATCTTTTACAGGAATATCCTTTACCTTATAATCCTTCAAAATATAATCAGAAACATGCTTCTTGGCTGTACTATATCGTTCCAATGTTCCGGCAGCAAAATCCTTCCCTACCAATTCACTTACTTCTTCATTATGTTTTTGAAAGATTTCAAGAAGCATTTTATGCTTACTATCATTTCCTAAGTAAATCCTTTTAATTTTATCAGCAGTAATCAAAGCCTTATTTTCAGAAAGTTGGGCCTGAATAATGTTAAGCCTATTCTCAATGGAGATCATGTACTTATTTAGTTCAAATGCATCTTGAGTCTTTCCCATTACCTTACCAGTCCCAGGATTCCATTTTTCAATTAAAACTTTACGTTTTATACTAAATTCACTTCTTTTACCATTGACCGTGATTCTAGCATAAATCGGCACTTTACCATTTTTATCAATGTCATTACCGCGTGGATAAAATAGAATAGAGAAAGTATTATTCATCGGTGCGTATTTTTTATTACCACTAAAGGTACTAAAAATACTTACAACAACTCTTTTAGCAAATTTATAACTTATTAATTAACAGTAATTAAGACTTTATTCGGTGCGTAAATATATTATAAAAAAGTACGCACCGAATCCCGCTCATTTAATTTGATATTAGATGATATTATTTGATACCAAATAAAATCTAAAAAGCCCGTAAACTTAATGTTTACGGGCTTTTATTGGGTTTTTATGCATTCCCAGCGGAGAAAGAGGGATTCGAACCCCCGGACCTGTTACAGTCAACAGTTTTCAAGACTGCCGCATTCGACCACTCTGCCATTTCTCCAGTAAAGACTACCCTTTCGGTTAGCGAGTGCAAATATAAAAAGCTTTTTTAATTTTCAAATCCATTTTTATAAAAATATTTCAATAAAAACACATTTTATTTCCAACTCACACAAAATCAACACTAACAATTTTTAATTTTTTTTCTTCAAACTAGTTTCTCCTCATTAAATAGTACCTTCGCATATTAAACAATACCCTTGTGCCCTACTATCTAGATTTAATATTGCTAATTATTATTGGCTTTATTACCGGAATTATAAATACCATTGCTGGAGGAGGAACTTTACTTACACTCCCTGCACTTATCTTTATGGGGCTTCCTCCCCATATTGCCAATGGGACGAACCGCATTGCAATTTTACTTCAAACTGGTGTAGCCGCTCTAGGCTTCAAAAGCAAGGGGATTAGCGTTATGCCATTCAGTATCTATTTAGGAATTGCAGCGATGTTAGGAGGGCTTATTGGTGCACAATTGGCTGTTGATATTCGAGGAGATCTTTTTAATAAGATTTTATCTGTGGTAATGATCGTAGTAATGGTACTTATTTTTTTTCAATCTCGGTGGTCCTTAATTAAATCAGAGGAGGCACTCATTGGGAAACCACTTTGGATTAGTTGTATCATCTTTTTCTTTATTGGAATATATGGTGGTTTTATAAATGCTGGTATTGGTTACATAATGCTCCTTGTACTCCCATATATTAATGGACTTTCATTAGTACGTTCCAATGCCGTAAAAGCCATTGTAGTCTTCTTCTATACGGCTTCTGCTCTTGCACTATTTATAATTAATGATGCTGTAGATTATTTATTAGGATTTGTTCTTGCCATAGGCAATGCTTCAGGTGCCTGGTTTGCGAGTCGATGGTCCGTGAAAAAGGGAGATAGCTTTGTAAAAGGCTTCCTACTTATTACGATTGCGGTTTTAGCCATTAAACTTTGGTTTTTTTAGTATTTTTGAACACAGGGCCTCACAGCAAATTTGGAATTTGTAATTCATTACCTTACGTCTACCAAAGCTAATTAAATTGATAGCTACAATGAGTATTATACATCATTTACAATGGCGATATGCCACTAAAAAGTTCAATCCGGACAAAGTCTTGGAACCTTCTAAATTAAACGTTCTTAAAGAAGCTTTTAACCTTACGGCTACCTCCTATGGACTTCAACCCATTCGATTGGTAATTGTACAAAACAAATCCATCCAGGAACAACTAATGGAAGCCTCATGGAACCAAAAACAAGTTAGAGACGCTTCACATATACTCATTCTGTGTACCGAGCAAAATATAGATTCTCACTTTATCCGAAACTATTTTAATAGGGTAAAAGAAATACGTAAAACTCCTGAAGACATCTTAACTCCTTTTGAAAATTTCCTTATTGAAGATTTTGAAAAGAAGTCCGCTGATCAAATTCAAAATTGGGCCACTCAGCAGGCCTATTTGGCACTAGGTAATTTATTAACAGTATGCGCTGCAGAGGGTATTGATTCTTGTCCTATGGAAGGGTTTAAGCCTGAGACGTACAGCCAAATTCTAGGACTTCAAAAACATCAGTTAAACCCTGTACTTGTATTACCTGTTGGTTATCGTGCTGATGACGATATGTTTGCAGATTTTAAAAAGGTAAGAAAGAAGATTCATGAAAGTATTCTAGACATCTCATAAACTAAAAAAGAGAACGGTAGAATAGTTCTCTTTTTTAGTCACTTTAACGTATTCTACTATTAATACGTTACATATTCCACAATATCTAATCCATACCCTATCATCCCAACACGCTTTGTTTGTGCAGAGTTACTGATAAGACGTATTTTAGATATATCTAAGTCGTGTAAAATTTGAGCTCCAATACCAAAATCTTTGGTATCCATCGCTATTTTAGGGGCCTTTATCTCACCTTTAGCCTGCAGCTGCTTCAATTCGCTCAAACGATTCAACAGGTCTAATGATTGTGATTCTTGATTGATAAATAATATAGCGCCTTTACCCGCCTCATTAACCTTTTGAAACATATCATCCAGCTTTTGGTCAGCATTATTAGTAAGCGTGCCCAATATGTCATTATTAACAAGTGTTGCATTAATCCTTGTAAGGACAGGTTCTCCTAATTTCCAACTACCTTTCGTTAATGCAATATGAACTTGTTTATTCGTTGTTTGTTGGTATGCTCTTAATCGGAAAGTACCAAAACGAGTCTGAATATCAAAATCTTCCCTTTTAACTATAAGACTATCATGTTGCATACGATAGGCAACCAAATCTTCTATAGAGACTAACTTTAAGTCAAATTTCTTCGCTACTTCAACTAATTGAGGTAGTCTTGACATGGAGCCATCTTCATTCATGATTTCACAAATCACACCAGCAGGTTCAAATCCTGCTAAGCGAGCGAAATCTATGGCCGCTTCTGTATGCCCTGTTCTACGTAATACTCCACCTTCCTTAGCAATAAGAGGAAATATATGTCCAGGTCTACCTAATTCAAAAGGTTTAATATTTGGGTCAATTAAAGCCTGCACAGTCTTAGCTCTGTCTAAGGCAGAAATTCCGGTAGTAACACCGTTACCCTTTAAATCAACAGATACTGTAAAAGCCGTTTGATGAGGATCAGTATTATTACCTACCATTACATGAAGATCTAATTCTTTACATCTTTTTTCAGTAAGTGGAGTACATATAAGGCCTCTTCCATGAGTAGCCATAAAGTTGATAATCTCTGGAGTGATTTTTTCGGCGGCAGCAACAAAATCGCCTTCATTTTCACGATCTTCATCATCAACTACAATAATAACCTTTCCGTTGCGAATATCCTCAATAGCTTCCTCGATAGTATTGAGTACAATAGGGGTTTCCGATATTTGTGTGGCTTTCATGATCAATTTTTTGCAAAATTAGGTCTTTGATACGAGACAAAAAACTTTTAACGTTTAGAAAACAATCCCCTTTTTGATTTAAAGAATCCAAAAATGCTTTCCAGGGTATTCCCAAACTCAAACAATCCCTTATCAGCAGTGGCTCTTCTAGTAAGAAAAATTCCAAGTGGAAGCATCACTAAGGTAGACAACCAAGAACCAATAATAGGGTGTATTGAGCCATCCTCAGCGAAGTTTTTGGCAAACATCCCCAAAAAGTGATACGATAGGAATAATACCATCGCTATAACAAGTGGCAGACCCATCCCTCCTTTTCGAATTATGGCCCCCAATGGAGCACCTACAAAAAATAAAACGATACAGGCAACTGCCAATGAAAACTTATCATTCAGAGTTATAATATGATGATTTAGCAGTTTTTTTCGGCGTTGAATGTCTGCCATCTTACCTTCAATACTATAAATATTACCATTATTGTTATTTAAAGCAATATCTATAATTTGTCTTTTATAGTAATTATCCAAAAAATCAAGAAGGTCGGTTTCATAGTTCAAGACCTTAGTAGAATCCTTTACAATTGGCTTTCCGGCCTTAGTCAAAGGAACGGCTAGGGATAAGATTCCCGAACGCCTATACATATTTTCACCAAATGCGGTTACATTAGCCTTGGTATCTGAATCAATCGAATCGATAGCAACCACAAGCTCATTCACATTCATCATTTTAAAAGTATTGAGAGAGCTCACTTCATTAAAATCTACATCATTCATATTGGACAAATCAATATTCATGGTATAGGTTTCAAAGGCTGCCTTGGCATGTGGATATTTCTCTTGATCTTTAATTTTATTGGTCTTGACGTCCTCGTAATAATGTCCATCGGTGAGAATCAACTGTAAAATATTTGAATCTTCACTACTAAATAACTCACCATTTGCCGCTTTAATAACAGTACGGTTCGCTCTATCAGGGGTGTTCTTATGAATTATAACATCCTTTAAGAAACGATCATTTTCTCCATACTTATCTTCTACTTTAATGTTTATGGCGCCCACATTATTAAACACTCCCTCTGTAATTGCTAAAGCTGGCTTTACTTTAGCTATATTCCTTCTCAAGCTATAGGACTTTTGTTCGGCCGCTGGTATCACATTATTGGCTATAAAAAAAGTAGCTATACTTAAGAAGCCCATGAAAATAATCAATACACGCATGGCTCTTTTTAGGGATATGCCAGAAGCCTTCATTGCGGCAAATTCGTAGTTTTCAGCAAAAGTTCCAAAGGTCATTATAGACGATAACACCACGGTGAGCGGTAGAATAATCGGAATAAGATTGGGCATATAATAGAAAAGGAACTTGGCAATAATAACAATATCCAAGCCCTTCCCTGCTAACTCATCTATAAACATCCAAATAGAGTGAAAAATAAAGATGAGCATCAGTATCATAAACGAACTGATGAAATTAAATAAGAATCGCGTTAAAATATAGCGGTCTAAAATTCTCAACCCTTAGTTTTTAGAAATATAATAGCCTTCTTTCTTGTATTTTCCTTCGTCAAAGGTAAACAAGCTTTTTGATAACGGTTGATTGGTTTTAAAGGAATTTACAGTAATGGTTGTTTTAGTACCATTTTTTCCAGTTTCTATAAGGTTATAGATATGTTTTGTTTGCACATCAATTCCCAATAAAATTTGTTTGATATCTGAATTACTACTAATTGGAATTAATTCTACATATTGAATTTGTCTTCCTTTAACATTTTGAGCGATATCCCACTTATACTTATATCCCTGCTTATAAAAGGTAAGCATTTTAGATGGAGTAATGGTCCCTTCATCATCACCATTACTAGTCTCAATGATAACTTCTTCGTTTTCAGGAACTACTGTATAGGTTTTTTTCCCATCAAACATTTTGGTGGCTCCCAAATAATTAAACAAATATTTATTTTTTTGAAGGGTAACATTCCCTTTTGTTTCTTGCTTAATATTCTCTTTAGTATTTTCCAATACATACTTAAAATCCACATAGATGTTTTCATAACCATTTACTTTGGTATACACTTCATCCAATAAGGCTTTAGCCTTTGCGTCATTTTGTGCAGAAAGGGTTATACTAAATAATACAGCTAACGCGGCAATCATCTTTTTCATGTTATTCAAAATTATCTTGTTCACTTGTTAAAAATTGTTCTAAACTTACTAAATCAGGAATTAATACCTGTCTGGCTTTACTACCTTCAAACGGTCCAACAATACCCGCTGCTTCCAATTGATCAATAAGACGTCCGGCTCTATTATATCCTAATTTCAATTTTCGTTGCAATAGCGAGGCTGAACCTTGTTGGGCGGTTACAATTACTTCAGCCGCTTCACGGAATAAGGCATCTCGCTCGCTAATATCTATATCAAGACTTGTGCCATTCTCCTCACCTACATACTCTGGCAATAAATGTGCATCAGGGTACGCTCGTTGCGAACCAATAAAATCAGTTATCTTAGAAACCTCCGGAGTATCTACAAATGCACACTGCAGTCGAATCACTTCATTTCCTTGGGTAAAGAGCATATCCCCTCTACCAATAAGCTGATCAGCCCCTTGTGTATCCAGGATGGTTCTCGAATCAATCTTAGAGGTTACTCTAAAAGCAATTCGAGCTGGAAAGTTTGCTTTTATAATACCTGTAATTACGTTCACAGATGGTCGTTGCGTTGCAATAATAAGATGAATTCCTATAGCTCTTGCCAATTGAGCTAGCCTAGCGATAGGTGTTTCAACCTCCTTTCCTGCTGTCATTATTAGGTCCGCAAACTCATCAACTACCAAGACAATATAGGGTAAGAATTTATGCCCATCATTAGGGTTTAGTTTACGTGCCTTAAATTTAGCATTGTATTCTTTAATATTACGCACCATGGCGTTTTTAAGCATCTCATAACGATTATCCATTTCAATACACAACGAATTAAGTGTATTGATAACCTTTGTATTGTCAGTTATGATAGCCTCTTCACTATCTGGCAGCTTTGCCAAATAATGACGTTCAATTTTATTAAAAAGTGTAAGTTCAACCTTCTTAGGATCAACCAATACAAACTTTACTTCAGCTGGATGTTTTTTATATAACAGGGAAGTAAGCACTGCATTAAGACCTACAGATTTTCCCTGACCAGTGGCACCGGCCATAAGCATGTGTGGCATTTTTGCCAAATCCACTACAAATGTTTCGTTACTTATGGTTTTACCGAAAGCAATGGGAAGTTCCATCTCTGCCTTTTGAAATCGTTGAGAAGCAATAACAGATCTCATTGATACAATTGACGGATTCTTATTTGGAACCTCTATCCCTATAGTACCCTTCCCAGGAATTGGAGCAATAATACGTATTCCCAAGGCAGCCAAGGACAACGCAATATCATCTTCTAGGTTTTTAATTTTCGATATTCTAATACCAGCAGCTGGAACAATTTCATATAAGGTAACGGTAGGCCCTATAGTGGCCTTAATCTGGGAAATATCAATCTTATAATGCTTAAGCGTTTGTACGATTGTATTTTTATTCTCCTCAAGTTCTTCCTGATTGATTGTAATTCCCGTATTACCATATTCATTTAGTAAATCTAAGGTTGGGAATTTATAATTGCTGAGTTCCAATGTAGGATCAAATTCGCCAAAATCTTCAACAAGTTGTTCTGCTCTAATATCTGAAAGCTCCTTTTCTTCAGCAGGTGCTGTTACTTCAATATGCAACTCCTCGTCATCTGTTATACTATCTTTGGCAGGAACTTTTAAATCTGAAAAATTAGTAATTGTTGGTTGAAGTGGTTCTTCTTTAAAATCAAAGGTTGTTTTTTTCAAAGGTTCCGTGGCCTCTGTAGAAGTTGGCGTAATCGGTTCATTATCTAGTTTATCAGAAATCTGGTCTTTTTCACTATGAGAAGTTTGTAGGTCATCTTCAGTACCAAATACATCGGTATCTCCTACTCTTTTAGAAAACAGGTTTCGAACCTTACTAATAATAGCAATTCCTTTTTCAGCCGTAAATTTCAATTTAAGAACTGCATACAAAACAAAACAAAGCGCAAGAAGTAATACCGTACCAATGGTACCCAAATAATCCGAAAGATAGGCATTAAGCTCATACCCTACCACCCCACTTAGCACCAAAGAGCTTTGAGTAAAAAAGCCAAAAAGAATAGCTATCCATAACGCTACCAGAACTCCCCAAACCCATTTATTTAACAGAGGTTTCCCTGAAGCAACAAACAAATGTAATCCTGTTACAAATAATAAATAGGCAAAAACAAATGCTGCTAAGCCTACCCCATTATATACAAACAAGTCACCCAAAGAAGCACCTATTTTTCCTAATAAATTTTGAGCATTCTCTTGTCTGTTACTCAATTCACTAAGAATACTCTGATCCTCTTTCCATGTAAAAAAATAGGATATAAATGCAAGAAAAAAAGCAACACCTATAATCATAAGCGCACTGCCTAACAAAGTTTTAGTTTGTTGAGAAAGTGTAATCTTTGAAAATAATTTGGATGATTTTTTCTTGGTATGCTCCTTTTTAGCGGCCATTGACAATAATAGGTTTGCAACAAAAATACAAATTAGCTGTATTATGCAGTATAGTGTGTTTTTAAAATATTTTAGGCAAATAAATAATACAGCCTATAACAATAGCCATTATAGCTGAAATAAATACAGCTCCGGCAGATATATCTTTTATAACACCGATTTTATGATGGTAATCAGGATGCATAAAATCGGCTATTTTCTCAACAGCAGTGTTAAGACCTTCAATACTCATTACCAAAGAAATGGTAAGTAATTGCACTATCCATTCCAGCGCAGATATCTCAAAATACCAACCAGCTAGTACAGTTGCAAGTGCAATTAATGATTGAATTTGGACACTAGATTCTGTCTTAAGAAGCAAATACGCTCCTTTACAAGCATATCCTACAGCCTTCCGACGACTATTGAGAAAATAACGCATTTATTGGTTACTTATTTCAATGAAGCTAAAGCAGCCTCATAATTGGGCTCATCAACAGTCTCAGCAACTTGCTCATTATACAACACATTTCCTTCTTCATCAAGTACTATTACAGATCGAGACAACAATCCTTTTAATGGTCCATCTACAAAGTCTACTGGATAATTACTAGCAAAACCATTTCTAAAATCTGACAAGGATATAACATCATTTAACCCTTCAGCTCCACAAAAACGAGCCATTGCAAATGGTAAATCCTTAGATATACATAACACTTTTGTGTTATCCAACCCTGAAGCCTTTTCGTTGAATGCTCTTACAGAAGCTGCACAGGTCCCTGTATCGATGCTTGGAAAAATATTAAGAACTACCCTACTTCCTTTATAATCGCTCAAAGATACTTCTGATAAATCTGTTGCTACCAGTGAAAAATCAGGTGCCTGAGTACCTACTTGTGGAAGAATTCCTGCGGTTTGAAAAGGGTTTCCTTTAAGTGTAACTGTTGCCATTTATATATTTGTTTAAAAGTTAGTCAATTAAAATTAGTAGTGCAAATTACTACAAATACACCATTTATTTGATGTTACTCACAAGGTAAATATCGCAAGAAATTAAATAAGACACAATGTGATTAAAAAATAAAAGCCCTTTGCATTACACAAAGGGCTTTATACATATGATTTCAAAATGGTTACTTATCGATTGCACCCATTACACGTTTCATAAACGCATTGAGGGCATCCTTTTTATCCATTCCTTCTTTAATCATTTTATCTACTTCCAAAGCTCCATACATATTGGAAATAAGTTCACCAATCACATCAAGCTCTTCGTCTTTTAAAGAAGGTACTTCCGTAAGTGCCTCCAAAGTTTCTATAGCCTCAATGATGTAATCTTGATCGTTTTCTTCAATAAACTGAGTAAGATGTTTAATTACTGGTAACTTCATTGACTAATTCGATTAAGTTTTCAAACTTATTTGTTTGCACTTGGTTCACAAACTTTCCTGCTTTAAAAGTTGCGAAAGTAGGCAGGTTATCTACCGTTGCCATTTTTCTTGATTCAGGAAACTTTTCAGCATCAGCAATAACAAAAACTACGTTTTCATTTTCACCTGCCAATTTCTTGAATTTAGGCTTCATGATACGGCAATTGCCACACCATGTTGCCGAGTATTGTACTACAACAGTTTCGTTGTTTTGTACCAGTTCGGCCAAGTTATCTTGTGTTAATTCTTGTACCATAACATAAAGGATATTAATTAGCGCTTAAGTAAGCAGCTACTCCACTACGATTGGCGTGCATTGCCTCTTTACCTTCTTCCCAGTTAGCAGGACATACTTCACCATTAGTTTGTACGTGCGTATACGCATCGATTAAACGCAAATATTCTTTAACATTACGTCCTACAGGCATATGATTGATTCCTTCATGGTATACTAAACCATCTTCATCAATAAGGTAAGTTGCACGATAGGTTACGTTATCACCTTCTAACAAATATGTTCCTGTTTCCTCATTGTATACTTCACTTTGGATATCTAAGATACCAAGGATTGTTGCAAGATTTCTATTGCTATCTGCCAATAATGGGTAAGTCACACCTTCTATACCTCCATTGTCCTTGGCAGTGTTCAACCATGCAAAATGAACTTCTGGAGTATCACATGAAGCACCTATAACCAACGTATTTCTCTTTTCAAATTCAGGCAATGCCTCTTGAAATGCATGTAATTCAGTAGGACATACAAATGTGAAATCTTTAGGATACCAAAACAACAAAACTTTCTTCTTGTTGTTAATTGCTTCTTCAAGAACATTGATTTTAAAAGTGTCGCCCATTTCATTCATTGCGTCCACATTCAAGTTAGGAAATTTTTTTCCGACTAATGCCATAATACTTACTTTTTTAGGGATTTATATATCGTTAAAAACCACTGCAAAAGTACCACTTATTTACTGGAAAGCGAAGCTAAGTAATTGTTAAATCCTATTGAAAAATAAAGGAAACCAATAGCTTCAAAACACCTTATCACAACAACTTAATTAACAATGAGATACCTCGTTAAAACTTAAGCATCCTTAGTGGTGAGCATTTTTATTTTCAAACCGATTGCAGCAAATAACAAGGTCATAAATGGACTAATAATATTAAAGAATGCATAGGGCAGATAGGCAAAGGTAGAAACTCCTAACACTCCACTTTGATAAGCTCCACAGGTATTCCAAGGCACTAGTACAGAAGTAACTGTACCTGAATCTTCTAAAGTACGGCTTAAGTTTTCTGGAGCTAATCCTTTATCTCGGTAGGCTTTTGAAAACATCTTACCTGGAACTACTATAGCTAAATATTGATCAGAAGCGGTAACATTCAATGCTAAACAGCTAGCTACCGTACTTGCAAATAGTCCAAATGTGGTATGGAATAACTTTAACAAGGCTTCAGTAATACGATCCAAGGCACCAATCGCCTCCATAGCTCCTCCAAATACCATAGCACAAACAATAAGCCAAATGGTACCAAGCATACCATACATCCCTCCAGCAGAAAACAAGTCATTAAGTTGTTCATTGCTTGTCACAATAGAAGTATCAACAGTAATGGCATTCATTACACCCTGATAAGCTGATTGAAAATCAAGTACTGAAGCACCAGCAACTTTGGCAACTATTTCAGGCTGAAAGATAATGGCAAAAAGACCTCCCAAAAGAGTTCCAATTAAAAGTGCGATAAGCGGTTGTGTTTTTCTAACAATCATAAAAATCACCAAAGCTGGCACCAAAAACAACCAAGGAGTGACATAAAAAACTTCATCAATGGCGCTTAAAATAGGGGTAGTATCAGGTACTCCTTTTGTAGTTAAGTTAAAACCAATAATAAGAAATAATATGAGTGTTATAACAATACTGGGAACTGTTGTGAGCATCATATAACGTATATGAGAGAACAGATCCGTACCAGCCATGGCTGGTGCTAGATTTGTCGTATCACTTAAAGGAGACATTTTATCTCCAAAATAGGCCCCAGAAACTACCGCTCCGGCCGTCATACCTAAAGAAATACCCAAAGCATCACCTATTCCAATAAGTGCTATACCTACGGTTGCTGATGTGGTCCAGCTACTACCAGTAGCCACTGAAATAATAGAACAAATAACCACACAAGCCGCTAAAAAAATAGAGGGATTTAAAACCTGAAGACCATAATAAATCATTGAAGGAATGATTCCGCTTATAAGCCAGGTACCCGATAAAGCTCCAACAAACAACAATATAAGTATTGCTCCGGTAGTTGATTGCAAATTATTAGCAACTGCTCCAATAATTTCTTGATAGGATACCTTATTTCGAAATCCCACTATAGCCGCAATAGCCCCTCCTAGTAATAGAATGAATTGATTGGAACCACTAAGTGCATCATCGCCATAAATTGAAACATTATAGGCTAACATACAAACCAGAATAAGTACTGGAAATAGCGCTTGCCATATGGATATTTTCTTTTTTGGAGAATTTATTGAGGCTGGATTTGTTTCCATTTAGGTGTCTTTAGTTAGGTTATTAGTGCTGTAATGTTACGATTTTGTAAAGAGTTGTGCAAATCGCAATTAAAAAAGCCTTTCAACTGAAAGGCTTTTTTAATTGATTATCAAATAACTATAAAATTATAAAAGGTTTAATTCCTTCATACATTCTTTCATTTGAATATATGTACGTTCAATATCATTGTCTAAACCTATTGAAAAACGTATTAATCCATCAGATAGCCCCATTTCTATTTGTTCTTCCATAGGAATTTCAGATGATGTAGATGTTCCAGGTGCACTAAACAGGGTCTTATAAAACCCTAAACTTACAGCCAGATATCCTAGATTACGTTGCTGCATTAACTCCATGAGACTATTAGCATTATCCAAACTTCCAACATCTAAGGTTAACATTCCTCCAAAACCATACTCTGAGTTATATTGCTCCTTTATTAGCTCATGACCAGGATGTGAAGCCAGGCCAGGATAAACAACACGCAAACCATCCTTTTCCATTTGCTGAGCTAGATAGAAGGCATTCTCACTATGTTTCTTCATACGAATATGCAAAGTCCGTAAATTTTTCAGAATAGAAGCGGCTCTAAGGCTATCCATCGTACTTCCCAACAACATGGCTGCTCCACTGTTAACATCCTTTAAACTCAAGCAAAACTCCTTTGTTCCACAAACAACTCCACCAACACAATCACTGCTTCCGTTGATAAACTTGGTAAGGCTGTGAATTACGACATCAGCACCTAGTTGAACTGGTGCTATATTTAATGGAGAAAACGTATTATCTACTACCAAAGGTATATGGTATTTTTTAGCCAATGCTGCCAGTGCCTTTATATCAGCTATTTCCAATAGAGGATTACTCACAGACTCACAATAAATCATCTTCGTTTGTGGTGTTATACTAGCCTCTACTTCCTCCAGTTTTGTAATATTAACAAATGAAGTCTCGATATTAAGTTTAGGAAGAAAATTCTTCATAAACGCATAGGTACCCCCATAAATAGTTCTGCTAGAAACTATATGCGAACCTGCATCACACAATTGCATTATCACAGCGGTAATGGCACCCATTCCACTTGCAGTCACATTGGCTGTTTCAGTACCTTCCATAGCTGCAAGCGCTTCACCTAAATACAAATTTGAAGGTGATGAATGACGAGAATACAAATAACATCCTTCCGTATTACCTTCAAAAGTATCAAACATAGTCTTAGCAGAAAGAAAAGTATACGTAGATGAATCTGAAATAGATGGGTTCACTCCACCAAATTCACCAAAATATTGTAGGTCCTGAATATGATTGGCTGGATTAAATTTCATAAGTGTTTATTTTTTAGGTTACTATCTATCAAATATCCATAATCCTAGAATAAAAATCAACCATTACATTATAAAACAGAAAAAAAAACTACATTTAATCTCTATTGCAATTTTTTTTCAAAAAAATACGTTATAACAAAATCAATCTAGAAAAAAATTCACTTTATGGAATGGGATGAAATCGACAAAAAAATACTCACTTTACTTCAACAAGATGCCAAACAAACCACTAAGGAACTTTCACTAAAACTACATTTATCAGTGACTGCCGTATATGAGCGTATTAAAAAGTTGGAACGATCAGGTGTCATAGAACAATACGTTGCCTTACTTAACAAACAAAAAATTGAGCGAAATTTTGTAGTCTTTTGCCATGTCAAACTCACTACGCACAGTAAAGAAACGATCGTAGAATTTGAAAAAGATGTCAAAAAACTCCATGAAGTGCTGGAATGCTATCACGTAAGCGGAGATTATGACTATATTTTAAAGATTTTAGTACAAAACATGGAGGCCTATCGTGAATTTATGGTCACCAAACTTACTACTTTAAAACATATTGGAAGTACTCACAGTATCTTTATGATCGGGGAAGTGAAAAATTCAACACATATTTTAATATAGGTTCATCATAATATAACGGTTGCTTTCCCAAAACATTTGTACTTTTGTGAGAGTTTATTTTAATACACAGATACAAAAAATAGCTATTATGAATCAATACGATGTTGCCGTTATAGGATCGGGCCCTGGTGGATATGTAGCTGCCATACGTTGCGCCCAACTCGGTATGAAAACTGCCATAATTGAAAAATACTCCAATATGGGAGGTACCTGCCTCAACGTAGGTTGTATCCCATCTAAAGCATTACTAGACTCTTCCCATCACTATGAAGAGGCTGTAAAACATTTCGCTGATCATGGAATTGAAATTCCTGGAGAAGTAAAAGTGAATCTTGAAAAAATGATTGCCCGCAAAACCCAAGTGGTTGATCAAACCTCATCAGGAATAAAATTCCTAATGGACAAAAACAAAGTTGACACCTACGAGGGGATAGGAAGTTTTGCAACTGCAAACCAGATTCAGATAGCTAAAAATGATGGTACAACTCAAACCATTGAAGCTAAAAAAATAATTATTGCAACTGGATCTAAACCTTCTTCCTTACCTTTTATCACTATCGATAAAGAACGAATCATCACCTCTACTGAAGCTTTAAAATTACAAGAAGTACCTAAGCATCTTTTAGTCATAGGTGGCGGTGTAATTGGTCTTGAATTAGGTCAAGTATACAGACGTTTAGGAGCTGAAGTATCCGTAATTGAATATATGGATAGCATTATTCCTACTATGGATGGGGGGTTAGGTAAAGAACTTACAAAAGTCCTTAAAAAACAAGGATTTAAATTCTATACCAGTCATAAGGTTAAAGAAGTAACTCGCAATGGAAACACCATATCTGTAAAAGCAGATGACAAAAAAGGACAAGAAGTTGTTTTTGAAGGAGATTACTGTTTAGTTTCTGTTGGTAGACGCCCTTATACAGACGGTCTTAATCTGGAAGCTGCAGGAGTTATTGTAAACAATCGAGGGCAAGTTGAAGTTAATGACCACCTCCAGACAAATGTAAACCATATCTATGCAATTGGTGACGTTGTAAAAGGCGCGATGTTAGCTCATAAAGCAGAAGAGGAAGGCGTTATGGTTGCTGAAATTTTGGCGGGTCAAAAACCACATATAGACTACAACCTTATCCCTGGCGTAGTATATACTTGGCCAGAGGTTGCTGCAGTAGGAAAAACAGAGGAGCAACTTAAGGAAGCGGGGATCAAGTATAAAACCGGACAATTTCCAATGCGTGCTTTAGGTAGAGCTCGTGCAAGTATGGATATTGATGGTTTTGTAAAGATTCTTGCCGATGCGGAGACAGATGAAGTTCTTGGAGTACATATGATAGGTGCTCGTGTAGCTGACCTTATCGCCGAAGCGGTTACCGCCATGGAATTCCGAGCGAGCGCAGAAGATATTGCTAGAATGAGTCATGCGCACCCGACCTATGCAGAAGCCATTAAAGAAGCGGCACTAGCTGCTACTGAAAACCGTCCAATACATATTTAAAAATCATACAGAATTAAAAAACCACGCAATACGTGGTTTTTTTATTTCCTTTTTTGTTGCTTTTTATCCCCTCTAGTTTTAGGTTTCTTATACTTCTCTTTAATTTTACGCTTATAAGACCCTCCTAAATTAACCTTTTGATTCTTTGTCTTTTTTTCATGAAAAGCCGGTCCAGGGGTATCTTCCTCCGTAAGCTTAATAGGATTATAGTGCTCCTTAACTTGTGGTCGTTCCTCTTCCAACAGTTGGCTTTCTACACGTACTTCATCAGGAAATGGCATTATTTGCACCTCTTGATTCATCAACTCCTCAATAGCACTTATCCGGTCATTTTCTGCCTCAGTAGTAAAAACAAATGAAACACCCTGCTCGGTTGCTCTACCGGTTCGGCCAATACGATGCATATAGTTTTCCGGATATTCTGGCGTATCAATGTTGAAAACATGTGTTATACGAGAAATATCCAACCCCCTAGCCATTACATCAGTGGCAATTAAAATTCGTCTTTTACCTTGCTCAAAATCCTCCACAGATCTTAAACGATAGTTTTGGGTCTTATTAGAATGAATTACAGCACATTGTCCAGGATACTGCTCATCCATTTTCTCAAATACTATATCTGCTAACCGCTTACTACCTGCAAACACCAAGACTTTACTATAAGCCGTTTTATCTTCTACTAAATGTGCTAATAAATTAATTTTAGTGTAAAAGTTTTTCACCTTATATCTATACTGCAAAATGTTCTCTAAAGGAGTTCCAGAAGCAGCAATTGTCACACGTTCGGGCATCAAAAAGAAATCATCAATAAGGGCATCTATCTCAGTAGTCATTGTAGCTGAGAAAAGAATATTTTGTCTACGTTCAGGAAGTAAATCAAAAATATTTACCAATTGAAATCGAAATCCTAGATCCAACATCACGTCAACCTCATCAATGACCAACTTTTGGACGGATTTTAACTTTAGCACATTATTAATGGCAAAATCATACAACCGTCCAGGGGTTCCTACCAAAATATCAAGACCTTGAGTAATAATAGATGTTTGCGAACTCATACTTACACCACCATACACACCTCCTACCCTTACATTTATATAAGCAGCTAGTTTTTCAATTTCATCTACGACCTGTACTACCAACTCACGTGTAGGAACCAAAATAACAATTCGTGGATTCTGCTGCTTTGAAAACTTTAACTCTCTCAGTAATGGCAACATATATGCAAAAGTCTTTCCTGTTCCTGTTTGGGCAATACCTACCATATCCTTTCCGGATAGTATAACTCCAAATGCCTGTTCTTGAATAGGAGTAGGTGTTGTAAAACCAAGGTCATCCAGAGCATTATGCAAAGGAGTATTAAGTTGAAGATCTTTAAATATCACTATATAATAATTTTGAGCAAAAATACGTTTTTTTGACGGGAGATAAAAAAAGCGTGCCTCCGACAACGAAAGCACGCTTGAATTATACATAATTTGCTCTATGAACCTGAGCGAACAAAGGCTAGCAAAGCAATAATTTTTTCCTTTAGTTTTTGCAATATTAAATACACTACTTGGTAGGTTTCTAAAAAGAAAATTTGCAACTCCTGTTTTACAAGTTCTAACTTCTCCGTCACCATTGGCTTATACTCATTGTAACGGAAGGAAAGATATACCGTTGCTATCACAAACATTAATGCTCCTGGAACAATAACATAAGGATTCAAAGACAACTTAAAGAACTTATACAAACCAATTCCCGAAAAACTACCATACAACAACATGAAATGAATCACATAAATAGAAAGCGTGTTCTGACCAATAGTACGGATCGCTTTTGAGGTTATAACATTACGCAATAACATAAATAAAGTAAACCATATCATCACATTCCCCAAACGCATAAACAGGTAATTATTGGAATAAATTTGAGAAGCAAGCTCAATACCAGTAAGTCTGTATACTTCTAGGAAAAAGGGTGATGAAAACCACAACAATGCAATTCCCAATACAAAGGTGATCCCTATTGCATAATGATAGATATACTTAAACTCTTTGTACTTATTAAAAAATACAGCCATAAACGCTCCAAAAGCAGCATACCCAAACCAAGGGATAATAGTGAATACCGACCCATAAGCCTTCGTAAAATAGTTAGCCAAGGCTACAGGAAGCATTTCAAAATTAGAAGCACCATAGATAGGAGCAAACAAAAACAATAACAAGGTACTACCCAATAATAAGGAGGGCATTACAAAGCTTTTTCGTTGGTAAGAATACAAGTAAATACTAATAAGTAAGAGAATGGAAATACCAATACAATGTAATACATCTACCATGTAAAAACCTGCATAGACTTTCCCCACAAACAATCCAGTAATATTAAGACGCAACAAATACCCTAATCCAATAAGTGTCAAACCTCTCTTAATTCCCTTTCTCACCCTCGGATTATTCCATCCAACATTTACTGTATCTTTGATAAGCAAATACATAAAAATAAAACCCGCAACTGTAAAAAATGTAGGTGCCGTGATACCTCTAAAATATTTCCATGTACTGAAAATGATATTAGATTCGTCACGGAATTCCGGAGCTAATAAACTATCTACAAAATGCCCTTGAAGCATCATAGTGATAGCGAAAGCCCTCATAACATCAATAAAATAAAGACGGAAAGTGTTTTGTTTCATTAAAATGTATCTACTTAATTATCAGTCAATTTATCACCCGATTTCAAGTTGCAAAAGTATACAAAAAAAGGATAGCTTTTACAAGCACTGAATAATTTTAAAAAACTATACAATGCCTTCATTTACAATAAAAACTGAGTACTTGTATATTCCCTAAATCAGGAATTCTTACATGTACGGAATCCAAAAAGAGCGTACAGAGGACAAAAACCTACTAAACTTACAAGTACAAATACTACAGCTAAAATTAAAAGTATTGTCCCTAATAACCCTGTGACAACACCTTTGAAATATAATGCTCCTATAGTAGCGGCCAACATAACACGGATGAGCCGATCTAAATTACCCATGTTTTTTTTCATAACTATCAGATTTTTAATCCCTCTAATATAGTGTTTTTAGCAACACAAGCTACATTATTGGCATTCCAAAGTACAGCTCCATTAGTTTTCACAAATCATTCCAACGTATAGAAACTGTATCTAATAAACACTATTTTCTGCCATACCATAAAGACTACACTTTAGGTAAGCTCAAAACACTATCTCCTACTAAAATTGAAAAGTAAAAATGGCTAAAGAATAGGTGAGAATGATGTGTATAAAAAAAGCCCCTTGACGGAGCTTCTCAATTTATTACTAAGAGATACTATTTTCCAAACACCTTGCTTAGATCTGAAATTTCATAGGTGTTTTGACTACCATCTATCATCTTCTTAAGAACAAAGGTGTTTTCATTTATTTCATTCTCACCAATCATCAATACCATCGGAATTCCCTTTCTATCGGCGTAACTCATTTGTTTTTTCATTTTGGCCGTATCAGGATACAACTCTGCTCTTATACCTAAAGCACGTAAGCTCGTGACCATCTTCATACTGGCCATGGCTTCAACCTCTCCAAAATTAATACATAGCACTTCTATGTTCTCATTTACATTTTCAGGAAAAAGACCTAATTCTTCCAATACTAAATAAATTCGATCCAAACCAAAGGAAATACCTACTCCACTTACATCTTTCAGTCCAAAAATTCCAGTCAAATCATCATATCGACCTCCTCCTCCTATCGAACCCATAGCCACATTCTTGGGTGCTGCTACCTCAAAAATAGCTCCTGTATAATAATTTAATCCTCTTGCCAGGGTCACGTCTATTTCAAGCGAAGCTTGTAAAAGCCCCAACGTATCTATAGCTGAGACTATAAACTCAAGCTCTTGTATACCCTGCATTCCAATACTCGAATCTGCGAGCATCAACTTTAACTTGCCAAGTTTCTCTGAGTTATCTCCCGTAAAAGAAAACAGAGGCTGAACTTTTTCTATTGCCTCTTCGGAAATTCCCTTGGAAAGCATTTCATTTTTCACACCCTCAGCCCCAATTTTATCCAGCTTGTCCAAGGCCACTGTAAAATCAATAAGCTTATCTTGTGCTCCAATTACTTCTGCCAATCCTGAAAGAATTTTTCGGTTATTCATCTTTACAGTAACCCCTTGAAGACCCAACTCTTTAAATACAGCATCATACAACTGAATAAATTCAACCTCCTGCCATAATGATTGGGAACCAACTACATCAGCGTCACATTGGAAAAATTCTCTAAAGCGCCCCTTCTGAGGTCTATCAGCTCTCCATACTGGTTGTATCTGATACCGCTTAAATGGAAACGTAATATCATTTTGGTGCATTACTACATAACGAGCGAAAGGCACTGTTAGGTCATAGCGAAGTGCCTTCTCTGAAATATGGGTAGCGATCTTAGTGCTATCTTTACTATCATACATTTCATCTGAAATCTTAGAAAGGTAGTCTCCACTATTAAGTATTTTAAAAATAAGGCGGTCCCCTTCTTCCCCATATTTACCCATTAATGTTTCAGAATTTTCAAATGAAGGTGTTTCTATGGGTTGAAAACCGAATAGTTTAAATTGCTTTTTGATGATATCAAAAATATAGGTACGCTTTGCTATCTCAGCAGGCGAAAAATCTCTGGTCCCTTTAGGAATACCTGGTTTTTGTGCCATGTGTAAGTTTCAATTTAGGTTGCAAATATACAACGATTTCTATGCCGTAAAGTAGCACTTTACGCTATTTGCGGGTATATAGTAAATGATCTTTTAATGTAAAGGTAATGCTCTTATCAGGATTAATCTCATACCCTAGCAACAACTCACCCCAATGACTACCATCACTAAAATCACATATAATCCATTTATGATTCAACACCTTTATTTTGTTGATTTTCATAGTACCTTCCATCCCAACATAAGGAACCAATGGATTATCTCCTTTAGAAGTATTTGTGGCTATTAATTGATCCGCAATATACTGTTGTGGATTATCAAATTCAAATTCATCTATGTATGCAAGAGCTTCATCATTGTGCTCTAAGGAAAAATACATTAAGTCTTGTTTGTCGAAAAATAATTTTTTAACTGAATCTCTTAACTTAGTTCGCTCCTTTACCAACGCTTCCGTTTCTTTAGACATATTGGTAAAATATCGCTTGCTGTTTGTGTATTGAAACAAAATAAAAAGCACCGCAAATACTAGTAAGTAAAGGTATATATTCTTTTTCATGGTAATTAAATATCTATAGTAAGTGTATCAAAGGCCAAAAATACGTTTTTTGGGAGTTTTTTTTCAACTTCAGCATGAAAGCCTAATAAATGACTGATATGGGTAAGGTACGCGCGTTCTGGCTTGACAATGTTTATAAATTCAAGTGCCTCCTCAAGATTAAAATGAGAAGCATGGGGTTCTTCACGCAAGGCATTAACAACAAGCACTTTAACTCCTTTTAACTTTTCAAGTTCACTATCGTCAATAGTTTTCATATCAGTTAAGTAGGCAAAACAATCAATCCTAAAACCGAAAACTTGAAGTGTGTCATGCCACACACTTATAGGCACAATGGTCTTTCCTTTTAGCTCAAAAGGGGTATTATCTATTTGGTGAGCGACCACTTCAGGAGCACCTGGATAGCGATTCTCTTGAGCAAAAACATATTCAAAGCGTTTATGAAATTCATTCAAAACTCTTTGATGAGCATATATAGGAAGTGCTCCCTGACGAAAAACATAAGGCCTAATATCATCTATACCGGCTGTATGGTCTGCGTGTTCATGAGTAAAAAAAATCCCATCTATTCGCTCCACATTGTTAACCAACATTTGTTGTCTAAAATCAGGACCGCAATCAATCACAAAAGAGGCGCCCTCCCATTGTACCCAAACTGATACCCTAAGACGCTTATCCCTATTATCAGTACTCAAACATACAGGATGTTTACTACCAATAACAGGTATACCTTGAGAGGTTCCTGTACCTAAAAATGTAACTTTCAAATTTTGAGTTTTGGTCAAATTTATGAGTTTTTTGGAGAATAGCTTAACGATTCTTAGTAACTTTGTGATTCACAAAACACATAATTATGGCTATTGTTTTAAAAGGGGATAAACAAATTGAAAATGTACCCTCAATCAAAGCGAAAACCTTACGAATTAACCTCAACGAAGACATTTATGGAACTTTTGCCGAGATAGGTGCTGGCCAGGAAACTGTTAGGAATTTTTTTAGAGCAGGTGGAGCATCTGGTACGATAGCCAAGGCAATGAGTGCTTATGACAAAGACTTTAGTGACGCTATCTATGGCATTGAAGAAGATGGAAGATATGTAACAGAACTACGCTTAAAAAAAATGTTAGGTCACGAAATTGACCTTATGGAAAGAAGACTTTCCAGGGAGAAGCATCCTAATAAACTATTTTTTGCGTATGCCAACACGGTTGCTACTATTGACTTCTCAAAACGTTACAAAGGACATGGTTGGGTAGGAATCCGTTTTCAGCTTGATCCAAAGGAAGATTACAACGAAATCAGCATTCATATTCGTTTTCATCAAACCGAAGCCAGACTTCAACAAGAAACATTGGGAGTACTTGGAGTAAATCTTATTTATGGAGCATTCTACAAACATGACAATCCCAAAAAACTACTTCGTTATCTGTATGACCATATCGACAAAGACACTATAGAGATAGACACGGTAAACTTCTCTGGTCCTCGTTTTGCCCATATAGACAATCGCTTAATGAGTTTACAACTTGTTAAAAATGGGATGACTGAGGCTGTAATGTTTGATCCATCTGGGAATAACATTTTGCCAGCTGAACAACTCTACAAAAAAAATGTATTAGCACTAAGAGGAAGTTTTAGACCTGTTACTAAAGTGAATATGAGTATGTTTGAGAAATCATACGAAATGTTCTTAAAAGAAAACAAAGTTGATAAAGATAAAACAGAAGTAATTTTTGAAATTACCTTATCGAACTTACGTGCAGAAGGAGAGATTGATGAAGAAGATTTCTTAGATAGAGCGGATTTGTTATGTTCCTTGGGACAAACAGTAATGATCTCTAACTTCAAGGAATATTATCGCGTTGTAGAGTATTTTTCAAACTACACCAAAGCTCGTATGGGACTTGCTATGGGAGTAAGTAATTTAATAGAAATTTTTGATGAAAAATATTATCGTCATTTAAGCGGTGGTATTTTGGAAGCTTTCGGAAAATTATTCTTCAGAGATTTAAAAGTATATCTCTACCCAATGAAAGATCAAAATAGTGGTCAAGTAATCACCAGTGAGAACCTAAAGGTTCATCCAAGAATGAAGGAACTCTATAAATTCTTTAAGTTCAATGGTAAAGTTTTGGATATTACAGATTATGACGCCCACACTCTTGATATTTTCTCCCGAGAAGTATTAAAAATGATTGAAAACAATGAAGAAGGATGGCAGGAAATGCTTCCAGATGGAATTGCTGAAATGATAGAAGAAAAAGGCCTTTTTGGATGTATCGTTTGTAATGTGAGAAGACCACATAGATAACAAAATAATAGGCCTCTGTCACGAGGCCTTTACTTTTTAACTATCTAGTAATTGTGCGGCATGCTCCTTGGTTTTCACCTTGTCAATAACGCGAGTCACTGTATGAGATTCATCTAGCACAAAAGTCATTCTATGAATCCCATCATATTCTCTTCCCATAAATTTCTTAGGTCCCCAAACACCAAATGTTTCGATTACAGACTTGTCTTCATCAGCCAATAATGGGAAAGGAAATTCGTATTTATTGGAAAAGTTAGATTGCGCTTTTACAGAATCTGCACTCACACCCAATAATTCATAGCCTTGTTCCTTTAATTCTTTATAATGATCACGCAAATTACAAGCTTCCGCCGTGCAACCTGGTGTATTCGCCTTGGGATAGAAAAAAACAATCAGTTTTTTACCTGCATAATCAGCTAGCCTTACCGTATTTCCATTCTGATCTTTAGAAATAAATGAGGTTACTTTATCCCCTACTTTTAATGTTTTCATATCAATTCTTTTATTTTTGTATAAAACTACTTAAAAATGACCAAAACAGAAAAAGTTGCTTTTACCATTGAAACCCTAGACAAACTTTATCCTGAAATCCCCATCCCTCTTGATCATAAAGATCCGTACACATTACTTATAGCAGTCTTACTATCTGCCCAAAGTACAGACGTACGAGTAAACCAGATAACCCCATTACTCTTTGCTAAAGCCGACAATCCCTATGACATGATTAAATTATCGGTGGAAGAAATTAGAGACATCATTAAACCAGTTGGACTTTCACCTATGAAGTCCAAAGGAATTTACGAATTATCACACATTCTTATCGAAAAACATCAAGGGAAAGTTCCTATAGACTTTGACGCCTTAGAAGCCTTACCAGCGGTTGGGCATAAAACTGCTAGTGTAGTAATGAGTCAAGCGTTTGGCATTCCAGCATTTCCTGTTGACACCCATATCCATAGATTAATGTACCGTTGGGGTTTCAGTTCAGGTAAAAATGTGGTCCAGACTGAAAAAGACGCAAAGAGGATATTTCCAAAAGAAAAATGGAACATATTACATTTACAGATGATTTGGTACGGTAGAGAATACTCTCCCGCCCGAGGGTGGAATTTGGAAAAAGATATTATCACCAAAACTATCGGAAGAAAAAGTGGCTCAATCTCAAAAGTTGTGTGTGACTTTAACTTAAGAGTGTGATCTTTGTAAAAAAATTGATCGACATTGGAATTATCATTAGACCTATTAAAGTTTATTTTACCAGAAGTATTACTTACTCACTTTGACCTAGTTTCTCATAAGACAGAGGATGGTACACTTCATTTATATTTTGAAGAAAAGAAAGACACCCCTAAAGAAGAAAAACATCGTATTTTAATAGCTCATGGTTTTCATAAAGAGATAGTAATTCAAGACTTTCCATTGCGAGGCAAGACAGTCTTTCTCCATATCAAGCGTCGTCGTTGGCTTGACAAGAGCACTAATGAAATAGTACAAAGAGATTGGGATCTGGTAGCACAGGGAACGCGGATGACCGTCGAGTTCGCTGCTTTTTTAAAAGTACTTGGTCAATACTAAGGCTTCGGACTGCCACACCATAGGCTATTTCTATGGGGTTAACGGGAAGAAACTCCAGCGCCAATACAAGGATTATCTAAGTGATTTTAAAGATTGGAAGCAAAAGAAACATGCTAAAGAATGGCTCCTATTCCCTGAAAACATCGGGTCATATCTTTCCATTGATGAAACGGCACTCTCCAAGGGAGAACTCTATACGATTATCACTAACAAAAAGGCAAAAGGCAAGAAGGGAGCTATAGTGGGTATATTCTCAGGGACTAAGGTAGAACCTATCATAGAACAACTTCTGAAGATATCGGCTAAGGAAAGAAGCAAGGTCAGGGAAGTCACTCTAGATATGGCCAACTCCATGAAGATCATTGTTAAAAAATGCTTCCCTAAAGCAATACAGGTCACCGATCGCTTCCATGTGCAGAAATTGGCACTGGAAGCCCTTCAGGATATCCGGATCAAACACAGATGGGAGGCAATAGACTTAGAAAATGAACTCATAAAACAAGCTAGGGAAAAGAACAAATCATTTGTTCCAGAAGAATTCAACAATGGGGATACTAGAAAGCAATTATTAGCTAGAAGTAGGTATCTACTATACAAAGCTCCAAATAATTGGACGGAGAATCAACACGAAAGAAGTAAGATATTGTTCAATCAATATCCTGATATAAAAATAGCCTTTAATCTTGTTCAAGGACTTAGAAACATATTCAATGCAGCAACCTCTGTCGAGACCGCATATACTAAAATGGCGCATTGGTACAAAGATGTAGAAAATACAGGTTTTAGGGCATTCAATACCATTGCAAACACCATAACAGTTAATTACAGATCCATCCTGAATTATTTTATAAATAGAAGCACAAACGCTTCCGCTGAATCATTCAATGCTAAAATAAAAGCTTTTAGAAGTCAATTCAGAGGGGTTAGAAACATAGAATTCTTCCTATATAGATTGACCAAAATATTTGCGTAAACACAACATTTAGTCTTGATCCGAAAAAGTGTTATTAACGCCTATAATAAGCAAAAGAAAAAAGCGACCTAAGGTCGCTTTTAGTTGAGTATATTCTCAAACTTTAGTTCTTTGTAAGTCACCAAGTGAAATGCCTTTGAGTACGAAAGTAGAAATTCGATTGTTTCCTTTTTAGGCTGTAAACACTCAATTTCTTGCACCTTTTTAGAGTAGATTTTTCCCATATTGTTAATTTGATTAGACATATCATAATAACGAAGGGAAATATCAAATATTGTTCAGTAGGTTAAAAATTAATTAGTTAACACTATCTGATGTTTATTTATCAATTTGCGAAGATTTATGAGCGCATAACGCATTCTACCTAATGCCGTATTAATACTTACTCCGGTTACTTCAGAGATTTCTTTAAAACTCATATCTCTATAAATACGCATCTCCAGTACCTCACGCTGATCATCCGGAAGTTCTTCCAACAATTTTGTGACATCTGTTTCCACCTGATCCTTTATCATTTGATTTTCTACATTCAATGCGGTATCACCTATTATGGAAAATATATTAAAATCTTCTTTGCCATCGTATTTAGGCATTCGATTATTCCTTCTGAAGTAATCTATAACAAGGTTATGAGCAATACGCATTACCCAAGGTAAAAATTTACCTTCCTCATTATAACATCCACGTTTAAGAGTTTTTATAACCTTAATAAAGGTATCCTGGAATATGTCTTCAGAAGCATCTTTGTCTAAAACTTTTGAATAAATAAAGTTATAAACTTTTGCACTATGGCGATTAATAAGTTCTGCTAATGCTTGTTCGTCACCTTGAACGTAACTTTTAACTAAATCAGCGTCTTGAAGAAGTGTTTGCATACTACTACTTTTTATTGGATGGTTAAAAGGTTTCCAGCAATTAGAAATTTCCTTTTTATCAAATTTTTAGTAAAGTAGTTTTATAGTATAGGCGAAAATATTGACGTTAACAGTCCAAATATATGAAGATATTTCTCAAATATGCAAATATTTTACGCTTTTTTTAACCCGTAGTATTTTGCAAATGAGTTGTTTTTGCTGCTATGCTATGCCTATATTTGTAGTTTCTTTTCAAGGCTATGAATACAATTACTGAATTAAATCCAAAAGAATATATCCTAATAAAAGGAGCCAAACTTCACAATCTTAAAAATATTGACGTGGCCATACCACGTAACAAACTAGTTGTGATCACTGGTTTATCTGGTTCAGGGAAATCAAGTCTAGCATTTGATACATTATACGCTGAAGGACAAAGACGCTATGTAGAAAGTTTATCCTCCTATGCAAGACAATTTTTAGGTAGATTGGACAAACCCAAGGTTGATAGTATAAAAGGAATTGCACCTGCAATTGCCATTGAACAAAAGGTAAATTCAACCAATCCACGATCCACAGTAGGTACCTCCACTGAAATTTATGATTATTTAAAACTACTATACGCAAGAATCGGAAAAACAATTTCACCAATTTCTGGTGAAGAAGTAAAAAAGCACACGGTCTCAGATGTAGTAAACCATATCATGTCATTTCCAGAAGGAACCAAACTCTTACTATTGGCACCCGTACACATTCCTGAGGAACGCAGTGTTGTACAAACATTACAATTACTTTCTCAACAAGGATATGCCCGAATACGTTACCAAGGAGAAATTGTACGTATAGACAGTATTACTAGTGAGCTGGATCATGATTTTCAATTGGTTGTAGACAGGATTATCACACAAACAGATGAAGACTTTATACATCGTCTAGCTGACGCTTCGGACACCGCCTTCTTTGAAGGAAAAGGACAGTGTATTGTTGAAGAAATGGAAAGCGGAAAACAAGCGCATTTCAGCAATAGTTTTGAATTAGATGGCATTACCTTTTTAGAACCCAATGTGCATCTTTTTAGCTTCAATAATCCCTATGGAGCTTGTCCTAAATGTGAAGGATATGGAGACGTGATAGGAATAGATGAAGATTTAGTGATTCCAAATCCTGCACTCTCAGTATATGAAAACTGTATTTTTGCATGGCGAGGTGACAGTATGAGTTGGTACAGGGATCAACTTGTAGACAATGCCTATAAATTTGAGTTCCCCATTCATAAACCATGGTTTGAACTTTCTGAAGAGCAAAAGCAACTCGTTTGGAATGGCAACTCACATTTCACAGGTCTACATACTTTTTTTAATGAACTAGAAGAAAAAGCATATAAAATCCAAAACAGGGTTATGCTTTCCCGTTATAGAGGAAAAACAAAGTGCCCTGAATGCCAAGGTAAACGATTACGTAAAGAAGCAAGTTATGTGTATGTGGGAGGAAAAACTTTACCTGATTTGGTCACATTACCAATAAAAAATCTAAGTACCTTCTTCAACCAGCTTGTCTTGAGTTCTCATGAATCTAAAATTGCAGATCGGTTACTAAGAGAAATCAACAATAGGTTAGGCTACCTATGGCAAGTTGGATTGGACTATCTAACACTAAATCGAAAGTCTAACACCCTATCAGGTGGAGAAAGTCAGCGTATAAATCTTGCCACCTCCCTTGGAAGCAGTTTGGTAGGATCCATGTATATACTGGATGAACCTAGTATAGGTTTACACCCAAAGGACACCGAACAACTTATAGGTGTTTTATTACGTCTTAGAGATTTAGGCAATACGGTCATTGTAGTTGAACATGATGAAGAAATCATGAAGGCCGCGGACACCATTATTGATATTGGTCCGCAAGCGGGCACTCATGGTGGGCAAGTGGTTGGTTATGGGTCCTATCAGGAGATTCTAGGTGGAGATTCACTCACTGCCAAGTACCTTAATGGTTCTATGGAAATTGCAGTCCCTCCAAGTCGAAGAACTTCCCCACATTACATTCGTATAAAAGGCGCTAGAGAACACAATTTGAAAAATATTGATGTTACCATTCCTTTGGATATGCTTACTGTAGTTACAGGAGTTTCGGGTAGCGGAAAAAGTACCTTAGTCAAGAAAATTGTCTATCCTGCTTTATTAAAAGCATTGGGTGGATATGGAGAAAAAGCAGGTCAACACCTTTCCTTTGAAGGCAAGTTCAATCATATAACTTCGGTTGAATATATAGACCAAAACCCAATTGGTAGATCATCACGATCAAATCCCGTAACCTATATTAAAGCGTATGACGATATAAGGGATTTGTTTTCAAAACAAAAATTGTCACAACTAAGAGGATATCAAGCCAAGCATTTTTCATTTAATGTAGATGGTGGGCGATGTGAAACTTGCAAAGGAGAAGGAGAAGTGACTATAGAAATGCAGTTTATGGCAGATGTCCATCTGGTATGTGAGACTTGTAATGGCAAACGGTTTAAAAAAGAAGTATTAGAAGTTACCTATGAAAACAAAAACATAGACAACATTCTTAATCTTACCATTGACGATGCTATCACCTTCTTTAAGCAATATAACCAGTCTAAGATTGTTACTAAACTTCAACCCTTACAGGATGTAGGTTTAGGTTATGTAACACTTGGACAATCTTCTTCTACCCTCTCTGGTGGTGAAGCTCAACGTATTAAATTGGCCTCTTTTTTAGTAAAAGGTACAACCAAGGAAAAAACATTGTTTATTTTTGATGAACCAACCACCGGTCTGCATTTTCACGACATTCAAAAACTGCTTACTTCTTTTTATGCACTCCTAGAAAAAGGTCATTCTATCCTTGTTGTTGAGCATAATATGGAACTCATAAAATGCGCCGATTTCATTGTAGACCTCGGTCCTGAAGGAGGTGAAAACGGAGGTCAATTAATTGGTTCTGGAACTCCTGAACAACTAGCTAAAATAAATGAAAGTTTCACAGGTAAATACCTAAAAGAGAAACTATAACACTAGATAACTAAAGAACTATGTTTTCATTCTTTACTAAAAAAACCTTTGTAGCTGATTCATTTGAAAATATGGTAGATATTCATTGCCATATTCTTCCTGGAATTGATGATGGAGCCGCTACAACAGATGTTTCCCGTTTAATGCTTGAAAAGTATCAAAGTCTTGGCTTCACCAAAATAATTGCCACCCCGCATGTGATGGAAGATTACTATCAGCTTAACAGTACAAAAATTCAAAATGCACTTTCTAACTTCAAACCAATTTCTAAAGAATATCAACTGAACCTTAATGCTTCAGCGGAGTATTTAATGGATAATCAGTTGCAACAACTTATAGATACAGATGACCTGATACCCCTTTCCATAGAGAATCACCTACTGGTAGAAATGTCTTTCTTTATGAGGCCAATACAATTGGAAAATCACCTTTTTCAATTAAATGACAAACAGTTTAAAATAGTAATGGCACATCCTGAACGGTATGAATACTTAAAAACAATAAGCGATTTTCAAGCCTTAAAAGAGAAAGGTTGTAATTTTCAACTTAATTTACTTTCAATAAGTGGTCACTATGGAACCACGGTACAAAAAAAAGCCGAATTGCTATTACAAAACGGCTTTATAGATTTTATAGGCACCGATGCTCACAGACCGGAACATCTCACTAAAATTGAACAACTTACAGTTTCAAAAACGATCATGGAAGCGTTACAAAATAGCATAGAGAACACTAAAGCCAAATTCTCCTAAGAATAATTAAGCCCTGCCGGTAAACGCCTTTTTTATTCGCTGGATAAACGTTTCCTTCTCCCCTCCATAGGTATAGCCATATTTATTACCATATCCAAAATTAGCCATGCTTACATCATTCAATACTAAGGCCACATTATTAATTTTACCTTGAGAAGAATTATCTTTAATAAATTCTAACAACTGTTGTTCTGTATACCCAGCTCTCATTACATAAATGGTGGCGTCCGCATACTTACTAATTAAGAACGTATCCGTAACCAATAATAAAGGCGCCGTATCATAAATTACATAATCATACGATTGTCTTAGCTCCTCTACAAGTACCTCTATTCGTTTTGACATCAAAAGCTCTGCAGGGTTTGGAGGAATACTTCCTGAGGTTATAATGGCCAAATTTGCATTCATATCAGAGATCTGAGTAATATCTTTAACTGTCAATTTAGAATCGAAAAGAAAATTAGACACTCCTCTTTGTGTATTGGTATCTGGTAAATAACGTTGTAGTTGTGGATTTCTCAAATCTATCCCAACAATAGCTACTTTATTGTTTGTACTTGCCAAAGTCAATGCTAAATTGAATGAGGTAAATGTTTTACCTTCTCCTTTAACAGAAGAGGTTACAAAAATAGATTTACCCAGGCCCTTTGTTTCAATATTAACAAACAGATACTGAATGTTAGTTCGCAATATTCTGAAGGCTTCTGCCAACACAGTACGATCGTTAGACACAATTACTTCAGATTCACTTTTCCCTATCCTTGGCAATTCTCCCACCAAAGGAATGTTTGGTACTATACGCTCAACATCCTTACGGTTGTTAACTTTATTGTCCAAAAGATCTTTGGTATAAATCAATCCAAAAGGTATCAATAAACCCAATAGCAAGGAAGCCAAATACACTATCTTTCTCTTAGGAGAAATAGGATGCTTTGAACTGTAAGCATAATCTACAATTTTAGCTTTTGGTGCTGTCACGGCTAAAGAGATAGAATTCTCTTCACGCTTTTGTAACAAATATAAATATAGTGCCTCCTTAATAGTTTGTTGACGTTCAATTCCTCTAAACTCCATTTCTTGCCCAGGAGCCTTAGCTATACGTCCTTCAATAAGATTTTCTTGTCTATTGAAATCCTTTAATGCTACATTTAGCGATGATCGTGTATTTTGCAAACTAGAAACGATTGTTGTCTTTAACTGCGCTAATTGGTCATCAACAGCAATGACGGCCGGGTTTTTATCAGTTGCACTCTTAAGCAAATGATTTCTTTCAATTACAAGTTTATTATATTCTGCAGTTAATTGGGTTAAAGCAACATCTTCAAAACCCAAATTCACTGGCAACAATCCAGGCCTGGAATCTCTACTGATATGTTCCAACATTGAATTTGTTAAGGCCAATTGTGTCCCTACTTCCAATTGTTTTTTATTAAACTCACTAGCATTTTCCAAATACAATTTGGACTCCGTCATTAAATCAGTTAGCTTGTTTTGAGTTTTAAAAGTAACTTTCCCTTGCTCCACTGAATCTAATTCCCCTGAAATAATCCTTAATCGTTCATCAATAAACTTTGCAGTGTTTTCTGAAACCAAATTTTTATCCTCGATAGCATCACGATTGTATTGTGTCACTAATTCATTTAAAACATCCTCTGCTTTATTTTTGACAGGATGGTTTAAACTCAGTTGAATTACACTACTATTTTTATTAGTAAGATTAATCTGTATAGCTTCTTGATATTGGGCAACTTTATCCTCAACTGTGGAAAATTCAACAATAACGGGAGTACCTATCAGTTCCAAAGCTTTAGAATCAACACTCTCATTTGGCATAATAATAAAGCTTCCAAAGGGAAGTGTCACCGTTTCACCCAATTGGTGTAAGCTTTTTTTACCTTTATACACTAGGGTAACCTTAGAATTTTTGTCCATTGTTGCTTGAACAGAAGTTCCAGCTACAAAGTCCTCTGCATAGCCCAAAACCCGAATAGAAAAAGGGATATCATTATACTTTTCGGTGGCTATAATTCGACCTTCAACAAGATAGGTAACTTGTAAATTTAATTGTTCAACAACCGAAGTAAGTAACCTCTTAGACTTTAGAATTTCAATTTCATTTTCAATACTTGCTGAACCAAAACCTCCCAAAAGCCCCATGCTTTCAAAAGCCGCAAGTTCAGATATACCTCCTCCTTTCTTTTCATCTTTAATTATCACACTAGCTTGTGTTTGATAGGAGGATACTGTATATCTCAAATAAAGAAATGCCAAAGTTACACAAACTATTACCCCTAGGACAAACCACCAACCATGTCTGAGGTACTTTTCAAGTTGTTCTCTAATATTTAGTTCTTGTGTGCTTTGAGAATCGTTAAACGACGAGGAATTATTCATGCTAAAATTATCTAGTTAAAACAGAAATCAATGTGATTAATATTGACCCCATAGAAATAAAAACAGGTATATTACGGTTGTAATTAGCGCTGCTTACTTGTGCCTTATTAGGTTCTACGTACACCACATCATTTTGCTGCAAATAGTAAAAAGGAGTATTAATAAAGTCTCCTTTAGTTATATCAATGTAAGTATGGGTTTTCACCCCATCCGTCTCACGTATTACCAGCACATTATCGCGACGGCCATAAATGGTCATATCTCCTGCTTGCGCCAATGCCTCTAACAAAGTAATACGTTCATCAGGGATGGTAAAACTTCCAGGTCTTGTCACCTCTCCAAGAACAGATACTTTGTAATTCCTAATACGAACGTTCACAATGGGATCCGTAACATATGCAGCTATTTTTGACTCAAGCACATTGGTTAATTCCGTTCTTGTAAGGCCCGCTACCTTTAACCTACCCAATACCGGAAATTCAATATTCCCTTCAGGATCTACCAAATACGATTGTAATTGTTGGCCACCCACCACAGCTCCTGTAAGACTTTCCTGTCCTACTATAGGCAAGTTAAAAGGTTGAACAGCCTTTAAATCAAAAGCAGAAACAACTATAGTCAACAAATCACTAGAACGTATAAGGGTCTTATATTGGGATTGAGCCTCTTCGGCCAAGGCAACATCAAGATTACTGAAGTAAACGACTTTCTTGCGATTGGCACAAGAAGATAATATTAATACTAATGTAAGTGTTAAAAATAAAGGTACTAAACCTGATTTATTCATGTTTTAATTTTTTGGTAAATATAGAATTTTGAATCTTAAAATTTGTTTAACAAAAGTTAAGTAAGGACTTTAACATAACGACCTATCCCGCGTCTCTATTTGTCAGTTCAGCATCTAATTCTTCAAAAACAGAATTCTGACTAACAAATTCAGGAACTAGGGTCTTAAGCTCCTTAACTACTTTACTATCATCATAACGTATGGCAGCACGCACAATTCGACCAATTTGTTCTTCAACAAGTATATAGGGTTCGCTTTCTACCTTTGCACGCATTATTTTTCGGTGATGTGTTGGCATGGTTACACTTTCATCACTTAACAATTCTTCAAACAACTTTTCTCCTGGACGAAGACCAGTAATCTTAATATCAATATCCTTATAAGGTTCAAAACCTGACAACTGAATCATTTTGACCGCTAAATCAATAATGCGAACAGGTTTACCCATATCAAATACATAAATCTCTCCTCCTTCTCCCATAGTACCAGCTTGCAGTACCAATTGACAAGCCTCAGGAATAGTCATAAAAAAACGAATAATATCCGGATGTGTTACAGTAACAGGTCCACCTTGCTGAATTTGCTTTTTAAAATGAGGTATTACTGAACCATTTGATCCCAATACATTTCCAAAACGAGTAGTGATATATTTTGTTGAAACACCTTGCTGGCTTTGTAATGCTTGAACATAAATTTCTGCTGCCCGCTTAGAAGCACCCATGACATTTGTCGGATTGACAGCCTTATCCGTTGAAACCATTACAAATCGATCTACACCATAGGCATTTGCAAGATCAGCAACCACCCTAGTTCCATAGACATTCACATAAATAGCCTCATGGGGATTTTTTTCAATCATTGGCACGTGCTTATAAGCTGCCGCGTGATAAACCACTGAAAATTTATAGTGCTGGAATAACTTCTCCATTCGGTGCTTATTGCTTACATTAGCCAGAACCGCTTTAAACTTCAACTGAGGGAATTTCTCCCTTAATTCAAGCTCAAGTTCATGCAATGCAGTCTCAGACTGATCCACAATAACCATTTTCCCAGGCAAATAAGCCGCTACTTGACGAACTATCTCGCTTCCTATAGATCCAGCACCTCCTGTAATTAGAATCGTTTTTCCTGTAAGACTCGATGCAATAATTTGATCATTAAGCTTTATGGAGGTTCTACCCAAAAGATCTTCTATAACGATAGGCTTGATACGCTTATATAAATCATTTTTATTCTGTACCTCCTCCATCATTGGAGCGTTATACACTGTTATTTGATGTTTAATACATGCCTCTACAATACGATTCCTATCCGAACGGCTTAAGGATTCACTTATCATTACCACCCCTTCAACACCAATCTCTTTTAGATGTTTTACGAATCCCTTTTTAAGCTGGTAAACAGGCTTACCATACACTTGATAATACCTGTTTTTATGTTCTCCCAAAAATCCTACCAATTGAAAAGGCTGATGGCTATTTCCCATAAGAGAGGAGCCTAATGCAATGCTTGTATCATCAAGGCCTACCACCACTACTCGTTTTCTATCAAAAGAAACTCCTTCATTCTTAAAGTAATGATACACTTGTTTGACAGAAACTCTGAATAATAACAGTAGCGTAAAAGAAAGTGCTAAATACAATACCAAACTAGGCATTAAAAATATTTTATTGCCTGTAGAAAAATAATAGGTGTAATTAATTGCAATAATAACTAAGCCTGTTGATCCTGAAGCCATAGCTAGCTTCACAATGTCCACCGGTGTAGTATGACGTATGAGACCTGCATAAGTATGGTACACAAAAAAGAAAACAATATTCACTGAGATTGTGATGGCAAAACGAGCAGATTTTGGAAGTACATCGTAAAAATCCGTAGTAAGCTGACTTACCACTGCATAGGTTATTAAATAAGAAGTCAACAGAATCATGATATCAATAGATATTACGATCCATCGAGGAAGGTATTTTAAACCAACAAATCTCAGTTTATTATCCCCATCAAAGATGATAGAGAAAAGTGTTTTCCTAAAGTAATTTGTGGACCTCGCCATATATTACATAACTAAAATAGTTCAACTTCAAAATGACAACCAATACTGATTGCAATTATATTAAGAGTTTTTAGTTGATTATTTAAGCTTGTTTTTACACAATCTTAAATCCGGCTTTAGTTTGGGCGATTTGCTGGTTCAAAAATAGGTATATTTCTTAAACATTTGCTAAAAAAATTGATATATATCACACTTGATTTCGCAAAGTGGTGGATTTCATCTAATTCCATACTAATATTTTTCTATAACTTATTTTGGCACGTTGTTTGTTTTCCAGTATGTACCGGCCAAAAGATGTTGAACCTAAAAAGTATTTTTATGAAAACGTATTTAACCTTATTAATTGCCTTGGTTATAGGTACTAGTGCAAAAGCTAGTATTAATCATTCAGCTACTGCACCTTTTGGTCATGGAGATTCCGTAATTTTTACTGAAAATGGCATTACCTTTTCTGTATTTCCAAATGGCGAATTTGACTTCTATTTAAATAATCATGTAAATGTAAATGCCAATGTGAATGTTGGTAATGTTAATTTGAGTTTTAACTCAGGGTATGACTATGACGCCTATGTTCAATATGACGACTATGGTGCGGTAATCCAAGTTGAAAATGTTCCAATTTATTATGATTATTATGGAAGGGTAAGTCGAATTGGTTCGGTTTATATCAATTATAATAATGGCCGTTTAGCTCGCGTAGGAGGATTATACGTACATTATAATCCTAGAGGTGTATTTACGCACTATACTGGATACATTAATGTATACAATCGTCACTATGTATATCGCCCATACTACAATTGGTTCATAGCACCACGTTACAGTATTGTTTATCATTCGCCATATAGAAGATATTATACCCCTGTACGTTATCGCTATTACTCCCCATACAGAAACAATTATCGTCCACACACCTATGCAATAGGAAAACAGGTACGCTACAAAGGGAATCATCATGGTCAGAAATATTATGCAAATACTAGAAGAGGTGATGTGGCTTACAATAACGGTAGAAGAAATGAGGTAGCTTACAACAATGGTAGAAGAAATGAAGTATCGCATAATAGTGGTAGAAGAAATGAAGGCGCCAGAAATACCACTTATCAAAATAGAAATTCCGAATATCGTAATGATAGGGAAAATAAGGCAGAGCGTACTCAACCAGAAAGGACGTATCGAAGCAATGAATCAAGAAACAATAATTTTAACAGACAACCTCAACGTCAAAATTCAAGAGTAGAGCGTCCTCATATGGAACAAAGACAAGTGAGAACCCAACAGACGAGACAAGTTGAACGTAACACAACCCCACAGAGGCAGTCCGTTAGAACACAACCTCAACAGACTAGAAAAGTTGAACGTTCACATCAACCTCAGCGAAAAAGTTCTGAAGTAACTCAACGCGGTCCTCAAAGGGTTGAAAGAGGAAATAATGGAAAAGGAAATGCCCGAAGAGGTGGCGAATAATATAATGATTTGTTAGTTTTAAGTTGGTTAGTAAAAAGTCCGTAATTTTAAATTATGGGCTTTTTCATTTAAAACGTTTAAAAAGATGCAAGGCCATAAGCTGAATGTCTTCCGAAAGCCTTAATTTTAATATGGTCCCGACAGAAATCAACGTTATAAGAATGGTTTTCAATACTATATTCACTACAGGGTGGAAAGAGAAATCCCAAAAATAAAACAGTACAAAAACGATTATAAACAACACGGTAGCATAAAGGGTTGAATGGGTAAAGGGATGTATTCCGTATTTACGATGAATAAAAAACAATTTCAATCCATTATAAATCCAAAAAGCCATCAAGGTCGCAAGAGCAGAACCATTGATTCCCCAAATAGGAATAAGTATCATGTTTAACGCTATGGTTAAAACGGTCAATAACAATCCAAAAAACAGGACCATTCTATAGTAGCTAGAATTAAATAATATGGCATTATTATTACCTATAAGAGCATCTGAGAGCTTAGCTAATGATATCAGAAAGACTACTATCAATCCCTGACTATAATCACTTGGTAACAAAAGATACATTTGCTTAATATTCAGAACAATCAATAAAAAGATCACCCCACTTATAAGATACAGAGTCAATGAACTCCTTCTATATAAATCAGCCAGCTCATCCTTCTGTTTTTTATTAAGTAATTGTGCCGTAACAGGAGCCGTTATCTGATACATAGCTCGAGAAGGCACCACAATTACCATTGCTATAAAGACAGCCACATTGTAATATGCAACATTCTCAATAGGCATGTACTGGGCCAGCATAAATTTATCTACATCCAGCAGTAGCATAGCTATAGACCCTGCAACAATGATAAGTGCTGCATATTTAAATACAGGCCACGCATTACTTGGTAATTTAAACTCTAGTAAAGGTTTTTTCACCAAAACGGCACTTAGCAACATCAAAAGTGTACGAATGACATACATACATACAATAGCTATAATAAAACCATCCACATCTAGCCATTCCAAATACACAGTTATAAGAAGAAGCATGGTCCCTACCCTATGAAAAACTTCTTTCATAAAATTTCCAAATACGGAACGTAATTGTACTCTGGTCCAGGCATAAAACACTTCAAAATAAGCCAAGGCTACGGCAACTACATAAATAGTCCATACATAAGGCGCTATAATAGTATTATTAGCACTTAATAATTCTACTATCCATTCATAACCTATAATCCCTAATGCGCCCACTGGAAGAATTATTGCCAAGGGGAGTAAAAACATCATAAATGTAAAACGCTGTTGTTGAACCACATCTGTATAAGAAGAATAAAACTTTACTAGGGTATTATGTACTCCAAATGCCATCAAAGGCATTAAAATAGTTGCCGTCGATAATAAATACCCAACTAAGCCATAATAGGTTTCTGATAAAAAATTAGTGTAAAAGAATAGCGTATTAATAGCTCCTACAATAAATCCTATGTAGGTGTATAGTGTATTTTTAAATGATTGTGAACGAACAATTCCCATATTCTATTCCAACGATTGAATAACCTGAGCTAATTGACTAGTTAGTGCCTTACGACTATATTGTTGAAGTCCAATTGCAGAAACTGCTAAATTACCTTCTTTATAGCATAAAAACATATATTTAAGGTATTCCTTTAAAGCAATGGCATCAGAGTACTTAAAACATCTTCCTGTATTTGTACTTGAAATTATAGTGGAAACATCCCATCCTTCAGGCCCTATTGCTAGTATGGGACGTCCTGAAACCATATATTCAAATACTTTTCCTGGAATAATACCTTTTGTTATATCTGAATCAATCTCAACAAGCAACAAAACCTGTGCTGCCCTTTGATAATGAATAGCTTGCTCATGTGTTACATAGCCTTCATAACTAATGTACCTTTCAAGACCATAGGAGCTTATTTTTTCGTACACTTCCTGGCTAACCTTTCCAATCAACTGCAATTCAAAATTATCTGAAAAATCAGGATCTTCCATGATCATCTCTGAAAACACCTTCCATAATACTTCTGGATTCCTTCCTGATAACAATGAACCTATGTGGGCTATTGTAAACTTTTTAGATAAAGGTACCTTTCCTGCAGTGCTCGTATCATAACCATTGGTTATTACATAAACAGGTTTTATAGTTTTTTGTTGTAACTCCTTTTGTGTGGTATAACTTGTTACTAAAACAGCATCCGCCTTTTGAAGGACACTTTGTTCCAAATATTCATGTTTTTTTGCCGCTGCTTTTCCTAGACGTAGTGACTGATGATACCCAATAGTAGTCCATGGATCCCTAAAATCAGCTATCCATGATATAGGTAACAGCTCTTTAAGTTGAAGTCCTATAAGATGCATACTGTGGGGAGGCCCAGTAGTAATTAAAGTATCTATAGTATGAGCTGTCATATAATTCTTTAAAAAATGAACCGAAGGAGATACCCAAGCTATTCGTGCATCAGGAATAAATAGATTTCCCCTAACCCATAATAAACATTTTTCTAGAAATGTAGCCTTATGGCGAGGTACCATTCCAGCACTCATACTTTTAGTTTTCTTCTTAAAAAACAATGAAGCTAGTTTATAAGGCTCCTTAATGGGCTTTTTAAGTACTGTAATATCGCCCGGTAAGTCCTGTCCAATATTAGTATCCACCAATGGGTAAGTTGGATTTTCAGGAACGTACACTATAGGTTCAATTCCAAAATTCCTAAGGTACTTTACAAATTTCACCCAACGCTGCACTCCGGGACCTCCCGCTGGAGGCCAGTAATATGCTATGATAAGTACCTTTTTCACCTACGACTATATTTTCTTCTTTCGCCAACATAAATATCCACCACCAATGGAAGCCAAGGCCAGTAGAATATTCCCTAATAAGGCAATTCGACTACCTGTTTTAACCACTTTTGGCTCGAATGAAAATTCAACTTCGTGAGAACCTGCAGGTATTTCTAAAGCACGTAATGCATAATTTACTCTGAAATGAGGAACTATTTGACCATCGATGGTTGCCTTCCAACCATATGGGTAATACATTTCAGAAAATACCGCAACGCCCTCATTTGAATTATTGGTACGGTAGGTCAACTTATTTGGTTGATGATCCACCAATTTTATAGAAGCCAAGGAATCAACCGTATAAGTAGTTTTAAGTTTTATTGAACTAAAATCATTGGCATTAAACACAGCATTAGAAGCCGTATTAAAGGATGCTAAGGATTTTATTTCGTCATCAGGATTTGACACTTGCTTAATGCTATCTACAAACCAAGCATTTCCATTCACATAAGGATTGATGGCCGCATAAGGTTGGCCCTTTTCATTCTCCTGTATAATATACTTAACATTCAACATATTAAGCACACCTACATTATTATTAGCAATATGATATTCGAATAATTCCTGAAGTCTACGAGGTTTAGCTGCATGATATCCTCCAATTGAATTATGAAAATAGGAAGTTCGCGCTCCATTTAGCCCTATAGAGGGTTCAAATACTCTAAAACGACTTGTATCTTTTGCAATTTGCAAATCAGCCTCTGTTGGACTAAATGGTTTAAGCATCTGACGAGCTGGAACAAAATCATCAGCGGTCACATACCTCCTATCAACGCCCCATAAATCCAATAACATAACCAGACCTAAAATCAATATCATCCCGTTTTGTTTTAATTTTTCTTTTACAAACAACCATAAAATCAAGGCTGTTATTAAAACAAACAAAACACTTCGTATACTATCACTCTGAAAAATAGCTTCTCTATCAGCAACTATAGCATTCACTAGTTCATTCCCGTAATATTGTCGGTAAATTGCATCACTGGCACTCATAAAATCAAAGGTACCTTGCATAAAATACAGTAATACACCCAAGCCTCCCAAAATGAGAACAGCAAGTTTTATAGCTCTTAATTTAGCTTCTTCACTTGTTTCCTTCAAGGCTAATTCCCTTAAACCTAAAACCGCCATAACAGGAATACACAACTCCAATATAACCTGAATAGAAGAAACTGCTCTAAACTTATTGTACATCGGGAAGTAATCAATCATAAAATCAGTGAGTACCCCGAAATTTTTTCCCCAAGATAGGAGCAATGAAAATACAACACCTCCTAGCAACCACCATTTATGTTTACTCCTCACAAGAAATACGGCCACCAAAAAAAGTAACCATACAACCGCTCCTATATAAGCAGGTGCCGCAACAATCGTTTGATCTCCCCAATAAGTGGGTAATGAAGAAGTAAATTCCAACGCCTGCGAAGGCGACACTCCTTGACTTACCAAAAAATCGAATGTATGTGAATCTTCTCCTAAATTCTCCCCATTAGATCCTCCAAGTAATCTAGGAATAAATAAATTAAAAGACTCTAAAATACCATAACTATACTCCGTGATATACTCCCTATCTAATCCTGTAGACACAGGCCTGGGAGAACCATCAGGATTTAACGTAAGTTCGCTCTTTCCGCGCGTACTCCAGCCGACATATTCTTGAGTTGCTATTAAATTTGCCGTATTAGTCAGCACGCCAAGGACTACGGCTACAACTAATATCCCAATGCTTTTCCCAAAATGTTTCCATGTTCGTTTTTTGGCTGTATCAATAAGATAAACCACCCCCAAAACTAACACCAACAGTAACAAATAATAGGTCATTTGGAAGTGATTTGCATTAATTTCCAATGCCATTGAAAAAGCGGTTAGCAAAAACCCACTGATGTACTTGCCTTGAAAAGTGCGAAGGATTCCAGCTAACACTAACGGGAAGTACCCAATAGCATGTGCTTTCGCATTATGTCCAACACCTAAAATAATTATCAAATAGGTAGAAAACCCAAATGCCAATGCCCCTAGCGCCGCCATCCTATACTCCACCTTCAGTACTAATAGTAAAATGTAAAACCCTATTAAATAAAGGAAAAGGTAGTCTGCAGGCCGTGGAAGAAATCGAATAATCTTATCAAGTTTCTTAATAAAATTATATGGATAATCAGCGCCCAATTGATAGGTAGGCATTCCCCCAAAAGCACTATCAGTCCAATAAGGCTCTTCTCCCGTAGCAGCTCGATATTCATTCTGCTCCTTTGCCATTCCAGTGTATTGTACAATATCGCTCTGATAAATCATCTTACCTTGTAATACCGGAGCAAAGTATAGCAAAGATGCTGCTATGAAAAAGAGGGTCACCAGCAAGTGTGGTAACCACTTTTGAAGTTGTTGATTCATAAAAGTACGCACTTATTTAGTTAGTCAATTTCCTCAAAATCTATGTATTCTCCAACTTTTTCTTTCTTTTTTGTTGAAGTCACATTTTGAGGGGGAGCCTGCGTGGTGGATTCTTGTTGACGACGCATTGATTCCATTTGACTATTAATATGATTTTCAGCCTTGCGTGCTAAGTGTCTAAGAAGGTAAGGAAGTAACATACGAGTAATAACTCGCATAGCTAAAAGTACCGCAATAATTATTAAAAGGGTTCTTACAAATCCTGTAAGCGAAGCATATTCCATCGAAAAAATATTTGTTCAAAAATACAATTCTAATCCTTTAATTTTCGTTGTAGACTCATAAAAAAGTTTTAAAACAACTATATTTGACTAAAACCATCTGCCATGAATCTGACACAAAAAACCTACTTTTTTCTATTTCTTCTAACTAGTACATGGGCTTCGGCTCAATACACCGAAGTAATCAACTCCAATAGGCCAGGTGCCTCCTCAAGTGCTTATGCAGTTGGAAAAAACGTACTACAATTAGAAACCGGTTTTTTCACAGAGAAACAAGAACATACCGGTCTATTAACTGAATCTACCTTATATGGCGGAGACTTTGCATTGCGATGGGGAATTCTTTTTGAGCAACTAGAGCTCGTATGGGAAGGGACTTACCTTTCAGAAGAAATCACCTATAAACATACGTTCCCTGAAATAAATGCCTCAAGAAGTAATTTTACAAAAAACACTCTGGGATTAAAATACTTATTATTTGATCCCAAAGGAAGTGCAGAAAGTAGAAAACCCAACCTCTATAGCTGGAAAGCAAATAATAGATTTCAATGGAATAACTTAATCCCTGCCGTTTCTTTATATGCAGGAGCACATTTTACCCTTGAAAATAATCCGTTTTACCCCAACGATCCAGTAGTTAGCCCCAAAGCAGGAATAGCAACCCAAAGTCATTTAACCCCTAACTGGGTACTGGTAACCAACATTTCTTATGATAAAATTACTTCAGACGATCCCATCCTCAGCTACATTATTACCACAACTTTTGCATTACCAAATCCTAAATGGAGTATCTTTGGCGAACATCAGGGTATCAAAAGTGATGCATATGCTGATATAATTTTTAGAGGGGGAGCTGCCCATTTATTCAGTAAAAATTTTCAGGTGGATGCAAGTATAGGTGCCAGTGTAAAAGATACCCCTTCCCGCCTATTTGGAGGTGTTGGATTATCCTATCGACTGGATTTTCATAAAGATGAACTAAAACAATTCAATGATGGCACCAACAGCAATGCCCCTAATAAACGAAAACAAAAAAAGAAATAGAAATAACATAGACCTTAACAACTAACCGATTCTATGATTGTTATCAAAAAATGCACTACCGATAAGGAAATCAAAGCATTTGTAAAATTCCCTTTTTTACTTTACAAAAATTCTCCTTACTGGGTACCTCCTATTATCAATGATGAAGTAGCTTCATTTAACCCTTTAAAGAATCCAGTTTTTGAACACGCAGAGGCCACCTTCTATATGGCCTACCGCAATGAAAGACCTGTTGGCCGTATCTGTGTAATTATCAACTGGCAAGAAGTTCGTGAACAAAATATCAAAAAAGTTCGCTTTGGATGGATGGATATGGTAGACGATATCGAGGTTACCAAGGCATTACTTTCGAAGGTTTCAGAACATGGAAAGGCCAACGGATTAGAATACATGGAAGGACCCATTGGCTTTTCTAACATGGATAAGGTTGGAGTACAAACAGAAGGCTTTGACCAGTTAGGTACAATGATCACCTGGTATAATCATTCATACTATAAAGATCATTTTATACAACTTGGTTTTGAAAAGGAAAAAGGATATATCGAAAGTTATTTTTCATTTCACAATGTAAAGCCTGATTTTTTCATAAAGGCAAGTGCCATGATTAGTAAGCGCTATGAATTGAGAGCCCTTAATTTCAAAACCACCAAGGAAGTGTTACCATATGTAGACCGTATGTTTGACCTCTTCAACGATTCCTATTCTAAACTATCCTCTTTTGTAGCTATTTCCGAAAAACAAAAAGCCTACTTTAAAGAAAAATACATCAATTTCATTAATCCGGAATACATTAAGTTTATTGTTGATAAGGATGATCAACTAGTTTCTTTCTCAATTGTAATGCCTTCTTTCTCGCAAGCACTTCAAAAGGCCAAAGGAAAATTATTTCCTTTTGGAATTTTTCATTTGCTGCATGCGAGAAAACACAGCAAAGAAGTTGTTTTTTACCTTATAGGGATTCGTCCGGAATATCAAAACAAAGGTGTAACAGCCATGATATTTAATGAATACTACCCGGTCTTCAAAGCCAAAGGAATTGAACGTTGCATCCGTACACCTGAATTAGAAGAAAACCAAGCCATACATCAATTATGGAAACACTTTGATCCTACTATTCATGTGAAAAGGGTCACTTTCAAAAAAGAAATATAAAGGTATAATCAACATCTTGCGGTTTTTTAAATCATTCTAAAAATAATACCACAATCCTACCTTTAAGACTCAATTAATACTGAAAAAGCCACTTGATTAACAAGTGGCTTTTAAATTATATTGTATTGCAATTCTAATTTTATTCCATGTCTACTACGCTAGCTTCTGCAAGCTCCTTGTAGGTACCATTTTCAAGTTTAATACGAATAGCCGAGAAAGCTTCCAAGGTTTCCTCAATATCCTGAAGGGTATGTGAGGCTGTTGGGATCATACGTAATAAAATAATTCCTTTTGGTATCACAGGATAAACAACAATAGACAAAAATATTCTGTAGTTCTCACGTAAATCATTTACCATGATCATTGCCTCTGGAATACTTCCCTCTAAATATACAGGAGTTACACACGTATTGGTATCACCAATATTGAATCCTCTACTTTTCAATCCATTTTGAAGTGCGTTTACATTCTCCCAAAGCTTGTCTTTTAACTCAGGCATAGTACGCAACATTTCCAAACGCTTCAAAGCTCCTTTTACAAAAATCATTGGAAGTGACTTTGCAAACATTTGGGAACGTAAATTATATTTTAAATAATCTATAATATCCTTCTCTCCAGCAATAAAAGCACCAATACTTGCCATTGATTTAGCAAAAGTACTGAAATACACATCTATTCCATCTTGAACTCCTTGCTCTTCACCTGCACCAGCACCTGTTTTACCTAAGGTTCCAAAACCGTGAGCATCATCTACCAACAGTCTAAAATTATATTTCTCCTTAAGCGCTACAATTTCTTTCAATTTACCTTGTTGACCACGCATACCAAAAACACCTTCAGTAATTACTAATATACCTCCACCTGTAGTTTCGGCCATATTAGTTGCGCGCTCTAAATTCTTTTCAAGGCTTTCAATATCATTATGCTTATAGGTAAATCGTTTTCCCATATGTAAACGTACACCATCGATAATACAACCATGAGAATCGACATCATATACTATTACATCATTCTTAGTTACTAAAGCATCAATGGTTGAAACCATCCCTTGATACCCAAAATTAAGAAGATATGCAGCTTCTTTTCCTACAAATGAAGCTAACTCATTCTGTAATTGTTCATGCATATCAGTATGACCACTCATCATACGTGCACCCATAGGGTAAGCAGCTCCGTATTCAGCAGCAGCCTCGGCATCTACCTTACGTATTTCCGGATTGTTAGCCAACCCTAAATAATCATTAATACTCCAGTTTAAGATTTCCTTTCCGTGAAATTTCATCCTCGGCCCTAATTCCCCTTCCAGCTTTGGAAACACATAATAGCCTTCTGCCTGTGAAGCCCATCTTCCTAACGGACCTTTGTTCTTTTGGATTCTTTCAAATAAATCTTTCATCTGCTTTGTTAGTCTTTAATTGGTTGCAACAATTTTGTTTTTAAACAAAATTGCTCGCACGATTAGGTTTGCTAAAATATTATCTTAACAAGCACGCAAAAGTAAAAATTTTTATGTTGGTATCATAAAATATTTTACGAGTGACCTAATTGGTCTTGAATTCTCGTATTACAATGGAAGACAACTGTATAAAAAAACAGCAGCGCTAAGCGCTGCTGTCATATATTTTACTTTATATACTCTACTTGTTGTGTTGATTCAACATTTATACTGTCAAAAAAACCTTGTTCACTCATCCATTCATCACTGTATACTTTGCTCATATATCGAGATCCGTGATCAGGGAATATCGCGATAACATTACTATTCTCATCAAATTCCCCTTCATCTGCCAATTGTTTGATAGCCTGCATCACTGCACCACTGGTATAACCTACGAATAAACCTTCTGTCTTGGATATTTCTCTTGCCGTATGAGCACTTTCTTCATCGGTAACTTTGATAAACTTATCAATAATATCAAAGTCTGTAGCTGTAGGTATTAAGTTCTTACCCAATCCTTCAATACGGTAAGGATAAATTTCCTCTGGGTCAAACTCCTTGGTTTCATGATACTTTTTAAGTACAGAACCATATGCATCCACACCAATTACCTTTATATTAGGATTCATCTCTTTAAGAAAACGGGAAGTTCCAGAAATAGTCCCTCCAGTACCACTACACGCAATTAGGTGTGTAATATGTCCATTGGTTTGCTTCCAAATTTCTGGACCAGTTGTTTTATAATGTGCTTCAATATTAAGATCATTAAAATATTGATTTATATACACAGAGCCTTTCATTTCTTCGTGCATACGTTTTGCAACCTGATAATAAGAACGCGGGTCATCTGCACTTACATTAGCTGGACAAACATAGACTTTTGCCCCCATAGAACGCAACATATCTATTTTATCTTTCGATGACTTTGAACTCACAGCCAAAATGCAATCATATCCTTTAACGATACTTACCATTGCTAAACTAAACCCTGTGTTACCAGAGGTGGTTTCAATAATAGTGTCACCAGGCTTCAGAATGCCCTTTCGCTCGGCTTCTTCAATTATGTAAAGTGCTATACGATCCTTAGTAGAGTGACCTGGATTAAAAGCTTCTACTTTAGCGTAAAAATTTCCAGTAAGGTATTCAGTGATTTTACTAAGCTTGATAAGAGGTGTGTTTCCAATAAGTTCTAGGACATTATTAAACGCATTTATCTTATGTTCCATATAATGTGGGTTAGGTATATGTCAATCAACATGAAGCAGATTGAGATTAATACAACTTTGCAAATGTAATTATTTTTTTTTATTGACCACTTATTCCTTCCAAATCTAATATAAAAGCATACTCTTCCGCTACTTCTTTTAATGCTTCAAAACGTCCGGAAGCCCCGCTATGACCGGCTTCCATATTGGTATGAAATAATAATACATTAGTATCTTTTTTTAATTCCCGTAGCTTTGCGACCCATTTTGCAGGTTCCCAGTACTGTACTTGTGAATCGTGATATCCGGTGGTGATAAGTATATTTGGATACTCTTGCGCTGTTACATTATCATACGGAGAATACGATTTAATATACTCATAATAGGCTTTGTCATTGGGATTCCCCCATTCATCATATTCTCCCGTTGTAAGAGGTATACTTTCATCTAACATGGTAGTTACCACATCGACAAAAGGCACCTGAGCCACTATCCCTTTGTATAATTGAGGCGCCAAGTTAATGATAGCTCCCATCAATAGACCACCCGCAGATCCTCCCATAGCATATAAATGTGCAGAAGAAGTATACTTTTCATCAATTAAATAAGTTGAGGCAGCAATAAAGTCGGTAAACGTATTTCGTTTGTGTAATAATTTGCCATTTTCATACCATTCCCTACCTAAATATTCCCCTCCTCGTATATGAGCAATCGCATATATAAAGCCTCTGTCAAGCAAACTTAAACGAGAGGTAGAAAAATAAGGATCAATGGTAGCGCCATAAGAACCATATCCATACAATAAAAGAGGGGTTGATCCATCTCTTTTTATTCCCTTTCTGTAGACAATCGATATAGGAACCCTTACCCCATCCTCTGCAGTAGCCCACACTCTTTCCGATGTGTAATTTTCTTTATCAAATGTACCTCCTAATACTTCTTGCTCCTTTTTCACTTCCTTAATTTGGGTGACCATATCGAAATCAATTATAGAGGCCGGTGTAGTAAGTGAATTATACCCATATCGAAGTATTGTGGTATCAAATTCTATATTAGAAGTGGTATAGGCAGTATAGGTTTCATTATCGAAAGGCAAGTAATACTCACCGGTGCCATCCCAACGCATTATACGTATTCTATTAAGACCATTGGTACGTTCACTGACCACCAAAAATTCTTTAAATATGTCTATATCTTCTATTAGGGTATCTTCCCTATGAGGTAAGACTTCCTCCCAATTCTCTTTTCTAGTTGCAGTTTCAGGGGTTTTATCCAATTTAAAATTGGTAGCACCATTTCCATTGTGAATGATATAAAAATGAGTGTCATAATGGGCAATACTATACTCCAGCCCTCGTTCTCTGGGTTGAAACACTTCAAATTCTCCATTAGGATTATCCGCCTTTAAAAACCTATATTCGGTGGTAAGTGTACTAGAGGAACCAATAACTATATATTTTTCCGACTTAGTCTTATACACATAAGCCGAAAAGGAATCGTCCTTTTCATGAAATACACAAATATCATTTTTAGGGTCTTCTCCTAGTACATGCTTAAATATCCTTTCGGAACGAAGCGTTTTAGGATTTTTAAGGGTATAAAACAAGGTTTTACCATCATTTGCCCATGTACTACCTCCAGTAGTGTTTTCTATTTTAGTGGTATATATTTCACCTGTAACAAGATTCTTGACCTGAATCGTATAAATTCTTCTACTCAAAGTGTCAACCCCAAAGGCAACTAAAGTATTATCCGGACTAATATTAATCCCTCCCAACTTAAAATAGCTATGACCTTGAGCCATAAGGTTGCAATCAAAGAGAACCTCCTCTTCAGCATCAAGATGTTCCTTTTTTCGTGTATAGATGGGATAATCTTTTCCTTCTTCATAACGCGTAATGTACCAATAGCCATTATACTTGTATGGAACTGATTCATCTGTTTCTTTTATCCTACTCTTCATTTCTTCAAACAACTGTTGTTGAAACGCTTTTGTATGAGCAGTCATCGCATCGTTATAATCATTTTCAGCGTTGAGATACGCCAACACATCCTCATGATCACGTTGGTTCATCCAAAAATAATTATCAACACGTTTATCGCCGTGTTTTTCTAATACTACTGGTATTTTCTTTGCAATGGGTAATGGTATTTCAGACATGAAAATTCTATTTTAAAGAAGTGGCAAAGGTATCCTTTTATTTCAAAAGCTTACTGTGAATACAGCAGTTATCTATTATAACAAATCCTTAAATTTTTGAACAGGAAAGGGTTTACTAAAAATTTCAGCTACATGTTTATTTTGCTTTGCCTTTTGAATATCTCCCGGATCTAATGTAGACGACAGCATATAAATACTAGTCTCTTTGCGCATTTCATTAGGCAATTCATCATACGCATCTAAAAATTCAAATCCATTCATTTCTGGCATCCTGACATCGAGTAGGATAACCAATGGCTGACAGAATTGATCTCGACATTTTTTCAGCCATTCAATAGCCTCAATCCCATTTTTAACTACAAATATTTGAGTAGCACCAATCATTTTCCGAAGTAGTTGAGCGGTAACCACTTGATCAATTGTATTGTCTTCTATGAGTAAAAAAATACTATTCATCCTTTAGAATCATAGGTATTGTTATTGTAAACAATGTTCCTTGTCCTACCACTGAGTCTACGGATATGGTTCCATTAAGATTTTCAACTGCTTGCTTGGTAATATACAATCCCAGACCAGAACCTAAATTAGTGTTCGTAACAAAAAACATTTCAAAAATCCTTTGAAGTAATTCTTCTCTTATGCCTATACCATTATCTTCAATCTCAATTATATAATCTTCATCACTCGCATAGAACCTTAAAAAGAGTTTTATTTGTTCCTTTTCAGTATCAGCATATTTTAAGGCATTGGAAATTAAATTATTTAGAATTATACGTAACCGAAGACTGTCACTGTACAAACTATCAATACATAAATCCTTTTCAATTACTACCTCCTCTTTACTGTATTGACTTATGTGTTGCAGCAACACATCTTCAATCAATTCAGAAATTTCTACCCGCTCCCACAGTATATCTTTCCGTTTATTTCTTGAATAGTCAATAATATCACTTATAAATTGATCCTGTTTTACAAGACTTTTATACATCAATCTCAGATATTTTTTAATTTCAGAAGGACTTTCTTCAAGTTGAGCAACCTCAATCAATCCTTTTAAAGAGGTAATTGGGGACCTCAAATCATGTGAAGCACTATATACAAACTTATCTAGTTCATTATTGGCGACTACTAGATGTTCGTTATTAATTTCAGTTTCCTTTTTAGACTGAATCAACTTCTTTGTCATCATAAAATAATAACTAGTGATACAGCCAAAAATCAAAAAAATAAAAAGGATATTTACGCATAGTAAGTATCCTTTAATTGAGCGGGATCCCTCCCCTAAAGCTTCAGAAAACTGCTTCTCCTTTAACGTTAGCAGTGTGCTTAATTCGTTTATTTCCGCTAGTATTTCATCTTGATTTTGAAGTGCAATATCATTACTGGAATGTGCCTTGCGTATTTGGTTTGCCAATTGCTGCATTCTAGTTAGAATATTATCGGCTTCTTCCCATTCATTTACCGCATTTGCAAAAAAGGAAATGTTTTTAAAGCTTTTAAATAGCCAAATGATATCATCCAAATCCTTTTCATCATTTCTACCTTGTCTAAACCCATCCTTTATAACCTCTACATCCCCACCTTTGATAAGATGCACTCTGGCAATACTATCTCCTTTTGGAACTCTTAGTTCCTCCAAATACGCATCCCAAGCAGCTTCATTTTCAGTATACAAATAGGTGATTAAATTACGAGCAGCGTCTTTTTGAGCCTTTGAATAATGAGACTCACCATTAACATAAGCCCTAATCCCTGAAAGAATTCTAATCGTACTATGATTGATATATATCAAGAAAGTACAAGATAGGATAATAAGAAAAATGAGAACAAGTATTTTAGAATACTCATTCCCTCTAAAGATTTGGGACTTTGTCATATTTTTCTTCTCTTTTTTAAGAGACTTATCACAAATATATTTAAAAATCATTCAAAGATTCATTTTTTATCTAAAACAATGCATATACCTTTTGATAATTGATTTTATCAACCACTTTACTGCTCTAAGTAAATTAAGCTTTTTGTATTTTAGCACATGGAAAATTAAATATATAAAACCATGTTTGGAGACCTTATGGGAATGGTGGGCAAGCTCAAAGAAGCCCAAAAAAAAATAGAAGAAACAAAAAAACGTCTAGACACTGTATTAATTGATGAGCAGTCAAATGATGGTAAGTTAAAAATTACATTAACAGCGAATAGAACCATAAAATCTATTGAAATTGACGGCAGTCTACTTCAAGACAAGGAACAACTTGAAGACTACCTTGTGATTGTTGTTAATAAAGCCATAGAAAAAGCGACTCAAGTAAACGAAACAGAACTAGGGGCCGTAGCCAAAGAAGGGATGCCTAGTATTCCTGGAATGGATCTTTTTAAATAAGGTGTTTTTTTTACAAATCGACACTACTTTTTTTTTATATTTGAGAAGTAATCATAAATCTTATTACCATGTTCGAAGTATTCCAAAGCGAGAAAAACAACAAGTTCTATTTTAACTTAAAAGCTAAAAACGGACAAATCATCTTATCAAGTCAAGGATATGCAGACAAAGGAGGTGCTATGAATGGTATCGAGTCCTGTAAAAAAAATGCACCTGATGATTCTAAATTTGAGCGCAAAACAGCTGCCAATGGTAAATTCCATTTTAATTTAAAAGCTGGAAATGGTCAAATAATCGGAAGCAGCCAGATGTACGCATCAGAAGCTGGGATGGAAAATGGAATTGATTCTGTAAAAAACAATGCTCCAGATGCTGAAGTTAAAGAAGTTGCGGCTGAATAACACTCTTAGAAAGATCATACATAACTAAAAAAGCTGCTAATAAAGCAGCTTTTTTTTATTCTCTTACCTTAATCACCTAAAAAGAAATAGAATGTAATATTTCCAGAAAACGTTGATGCATCTTATCTGTATAGTCCAAATGCGTTACAATTCGCAACTTTCCTGATCCCATACCAGACAAATAAACTCCCTTCTCTTTAAGTGTATTCAAGAAAGATTGTTCACTCACGTGATCATTTAGGTAAAAAATGATAATATTGGTTTCCACATCTCCTACTTCCTTAACATACGACATCTTACGTAATACTGCAGCTATCTCTTTAGCTCTTTGGTGATCTTCAGCCAATCGATCTATATGATGATCTAATGCATAAATCCCGGCAGCAGCCAAGTAACCGGCCTGACGCATCCCTCCACCAAATATTTTTCTCACACGTATAGCCTTATCCATATGCTTTTTACTTCCTACCAATACGGAACCTATTGGACATCCTAATCCTTTACTTAAGCATACAGATATAGTATCAAACACTTTCCCATATTGATTAGCTGTCTCATTTTTTGCAACCAAGGCATTCCATAAACGAGCTCCATCCAAATGATAGCCTAGACCATGGGAATCACATACCTCTCTGATCTTCTCAATTTCTCTAAAATCCCAACAGGTACCTCCTCCTCTATTGGCGGTATTTTCTATACAAACCAAAGAAGTCAAAGGACTGTGATAAAAATCTGGTGGGTTAATAAAAGAACGCACTTGTTCAGCTGTTATAGTTCCATTTACTCCATCCAAAAGACGGCAAGAAACGCCACTATTAAAACTCACTCCCCCTCCTTCATAATTAAAAATATGAGCATCTTTATCGCAAATCAGCTGTTCTCCGGGTTGCGTATGAACCTTTATAGCCGTCTGGTTAGCCATGGTTCCGCTAGGAAAAAACAAAGCTGCTTCCATACCAAATAAAGTAGCTACCTTCTCTTCGAGTGCATTAATACTTTCATCAGTTTTATATACATCATCTCCCACTGAGGCACTCATCATCGCCTCAAGCATTTCAGGCGTTGGTTTAGTTACTGTATCACTTATTAAATTAATCATACTATAGATTGAAATTAAAATTCGTCTGTCGTCATACATTCCATTCCTATAGGTGCTCCGTCGGGAATTGAAGGAATGCTGGGCACACTATATTCCAATGGCTTTTCTAAAAATTGCTTTATCTCCTTGGATACATACAATGAAAAAGCGTCCTTGTGTTCTAGAGCTAAGTCATCAGCCAGGTTTACCAACACCACATACACCTCTGCTCTTGCTGAAGGAGAGGTACGTTTATCTTTAGCCAGGGTTAACATATTTTTAAAAAATGCCGTTTGAATTGATTTTTGAACTTCCCCAGCATAGCCCTTCTGTTTTTCAAAGATCACTTTTACTAATGTTTTTATTACCTCTGATAAACCTAACTGTTTACTATCGATGGATTGTTGTTGAACTAATCGATTAGCTCTTTCTGGATGTAATACCAAGGACAGCGTAAAATCTGCAGCGGTTTGAGCAGCATTTATAGGGTCAAAGGTAACTCCATTATTACTTTTAAAAGATTCACGTGTTCTTCCATAACCATAGGCTCGTGGAGGAAACATTGCCAGCTTGTCCTCGGGTATAAGTAAGGTGTTTACTTCCAATGTTTTTACTACCGTCTTTAAAGCCTGTCGTTGCATTTCTGGATCCAAAACACTATGCACCAATGGATCCTTGCCCTTTATCGCATAATTATAATCCACCCCTCCAATCCATTTAACCGCAGCCTCAGTTTGGTAACGGTGAAAAAAGTAAAGAGGCACAAACATATCTTCTAAAACTGAGAAAGGTTCTGAAGTTCTTATATTGTCTTTGGAAAAAGTACTAATTGCTTTTTCTCGAACATTCAACACGCGCTCCAGTTCATCTACAGGGTTTTTTCCATTATCCCATAAATGTGCATAGGCATGGGCACCACCCTGAGCTCTAGCATCACTATCACTAATAAAGCGATGACCTTTAGAAAAAGCATCGTCAAGTAATTGTATTAAGGCCTCCTTTTCATCCTTCTTATTGGAAAAATCTTGATATGCGTAAGCAACTGTTACCTTGTCCCAACTTCCAATTCCTGTATCATAGGCATTTTGGAATGTGATCCTATTATTATCTAGTCCAATTTTTGGATGGGGATAATCCATCACAGATGAATTATTTACCGTACTAGCAGCAAAATTATGAGCAAACCCTAACGTATGACCCACCTCATGGGCAGACAATTGTCGAATTCGTGCAAGGGCTAAATCCAATTGCTCTTGGTGATTATCATCCCTTAGGGCAAATGGTTTTTCAGCCAATGCTTGAGCAATCATAAAATCTTGACGGATACGTAAACTTCCTAAACTCACATGACCTTTTAAAATTTCACCAGTTCGGGGATCTCTTACACTAGCTCCGTAACTCCATCCTCTTGTGGATCGATGCACCCATTGAATCACATTATATCTCACATCCAAAGGATCCGCATCGTCCGGTAGAATTTTTACCTGAAATGCATTTATATAGCCAATGGCCTCAAATGCTTGATTCCACCACAATGCGCCTTCTACTAATGCCGAGCGTATGGGTTCTGGCGTTCCGTTATCTAAATAATACACTATGGGTTCAACAGCCTCACTTTTCTCCAACTCAGGGTGTTTTTTCTTAAGCCTATGTCGTGTAATAAATTGTTTGGTAATTGGCTCAGTAACTGGTGTGGCATAATCCATATACGATATAGAAAACGAGCCACTTCTAGGATCAAACACTCTAGGGGTATATTGTAAATCAGGCAATTTAATAAATGAATGATGCTGTACTACGGTAACCAAATTAGGGTTTGGACTTACCGAACGAATATAGTTTCCGGTAGGCTCTCCTTCGAAAGTAAGCATCGCTTCAAATTCACTATTTTCAGGAAAGGACTTCGTACGGTTCATGGCTAACGCACTTTTCCCAACATCCAGCTTATAGCTTCCTTGTCCCGAACTCTTAAGACGCTGTGCCACCCCATGAGCATCACGCAGTAGGAATGGCGTAAAATCAATCACATAATGATCTCCCTTTTTTTGCTTTATTTCAAAACCAAACAATACCGATTTTGCAAAAGCTTCATTCACGGAGCGACGTTCCAACTCATTTTCAGAATTTGCTCTAAATTTTAGATTTGGTTCAACCAGTAATAGTTTATTTCCAGCCTTCATAAAGTAAACTACTCGTTCACCCCCAAGTTGACCTCGATCTAATCCAATATCGTTACTACCGACTCCCTGACTTAAGGCATTAACATATAAAAACTCAGTATTTAACTCGGCTACTTCAAGGTATATCTTATCTTCACTTTCATCATAGTGAAAATTAAAAAAACCTTCATAGGATGTAAGATTCGTCTTTTTGTCCAAAAACTGTGAAAACGAAGAAAGTGAACATAATAGGCTTAGGAGCAATAGGTATTTATTTTTCATTTTTGGTATGTTTTTTTTTGGTACGGCCTGCTAAATTTATGACAAATAGTTTTTACGAGATAACCGAAACACTACTTTTGTATAAAATTTAAAAAGTATGATAACTATTGAACAAGTGAAAGATCTTGTGGAACGCCTTGGTGCGTTGAGGAGGTATCTTTGACATCGATGCTAAACTTATCGAAATAACCAACGAGGAAGAAAAAACGTTTGCACCTGACTTCTGGGACAAACCCAAAGAAGCAGAAGTATTAATGCAACAACTTCGAAGTAAAAAAAAGTGGGTAGAAGATTATAAAGCGGCTGAGACCCTTGTGGGTGACCTTGAAGTTCTTTTTGAATTCTATAAAGAAGGGGATGCTACTTCAGAAGAAATATCCAACCAATTCCACGATACACGATCGCATATAGAAAACCTAGAGTTTAAAAATATGCTTTCAGAAGAAGGTGACCGTATGAGTGCTGTACTTCAAATCACGGCCGGAGCTGGAGGAACTGAAAGTTGTGATTGGGCCGCCATGCTTATGCGAATGTATCTGATGTGGGCACAAAATCAAGGATATCAAGTGCGTGAACTCAACTACCAGGAAGGGGACGTCGCAGGTATTAAAACTGTCACTCTTGAAATTGATGGAGAATTTGCTTTTGGATATCTTAAAGGGGAAAATGGGGTTCATCGATTGGTGCGTATCTCACCATTTGACAGTAATGCTAAACGCCACACTTCTTTTGTTTCCGTATATGTATATCCGCTTGCGGATGACTCCATTGAAATAGATATAAATCCAGCGGATATCACTTTCGAAACTATGCGTGCAAGTGGTGCAGGAGGACAGAATGTAAATAAAGTGGAAACAGCTGTTCGATTACGTCACCATCCGACTGGGATAATTATCGAAAACTCAGAAACACGTTCACAATTGGACAATAAGACCAAAGCCCTACAACTTCTAAAATCTCAATTATATGAAATTGAATTGAAAAAGAGACAGGCAAAACGTGATGAAATTGAAGCCGGTAAAATGAAAATAGAATGGGGCTCTCAAATACGTAACTATGTTATGCACCCATATAAATTGGTTAAAGATGTGCGCACATCACATGAAAGTACTGATGTAGACGGAGTGATGAATGGAGAAATAGATCCCTTCTTAAAAGCCTACTTAATGATGATGGGTCAACAAGAAAAAGAATTGTAATTAGTTTATAATGATCAAAATTTATCACAACAATAGATGTAGAAAATCGAGAGAAGGATTGGAAATTATAGAAAATTCAGGAAAAGAATTTGAAATAGTTTCTTATCTGGATAATCCGCCTACAATAGAAGAACTCAACCAGCTAATAAAACTATTGGGAATAACTCCAATTGAACTAGTTCGAACTAATGAATCTATTTGGAAAGAAAAATATAAGAATGTTAAACTTTCCGATGATGAAATCATTGAACTAATGGCCATTAATCCTAAGTTAATTGAACGCCCCATTGTAGTGAACGATGGAAAAGCCGTTGTAGGCAGACCACCGGAAAAAATAAAATCTATACTATAATCGAAAACCGAAGTAAACACTTCGGTTTTTTATTTAACAAACATTTAACCAAGATGCCTTAAACCAACATTTAGATTTGTGGTCTTTGTTACATAATTAATAACTAGATCCTAACATATGAGAACCTTTTTCACATCGTTCCTATTGGTATTTTCGATGATGGTCACCGCACAAGGCCCTAAACCTATTAAACTTACAGGTACGGTCATTGATAGCGAAACCAACCAACCATTAGAATATGCTACTATTATTCTTCAAGAAGTCAGAAACCCAGATAAAATTACGGGTGGAATCACAGACAACAAAGGAAAATTTACTGTTGAAGCACCTGCGGGGCAATATAATATCAAAGTAGAGTTCATCTCCTTCAAATCATATGAATTAAAAAATCAAGCTCTACGAGGTGATAAAGACATGGGCGTGATTAAACTAGCCCTTGATGTTGCGCAACTTGATGCGGTAGAAGTAATCGCGGAACGCACGACAGTAGAACTGCGTATGGATAAAAAAATCTACAATGTAGGGCAAGACATGACTGTTAAAGGAGGTTCGGTAACGGATGTTCTAGACAATGTACCTTCAGTGTCAGTAGATGTTGAAGGAAACATTAGTTTAAGAGGAAATGAAAATGTGCGTATCCTGATTAATGGAAAACCTTCCGCCCTCTCAGGATTAAGCCCTGATGCCTTACAGCAGCTTCCTGCCGATGCTATTGAAAAAATCGAATTGATCACCAATCCATCTGCCCGATACGATGCGGAAGGTACCGCAGGAATTATTAACATTATACTTAAGAAAGGTAAAGGTTTGGGAGTAAATGGTGCGTTGAGTGCCTTTGCAGGAAATCCAGATAACTTTGGAGGATCATTAAATTTAAACCTTCGAGGTGAGAAAATAAACATCTTCACAAACACTTCCTATCGTTATTCTGATTCGCCTGGAAACAGTTTATTTGAACAAATTAATTACAATCAGGATGGTACCATTAGAAACTATCAAGACGAGTACCGTAAAAACAATCGTATCAATGATAATTTCAACACCAACCTTGGAGTTGAGTTTATAATTAACGAAAGTACCTCTTTAACAAACTCTTTTGTGTATCGTAAAAGAAGTGGTGAGAATAACACCAATGTGAACTTTTTCAATTTCGATGCCAACAAACTTCCTACTATCCAAAGAAACCGTTTTACCCTAGAGGATGATTCGGATGAATCAGTACAATACTCTCTTAATTTTGAAAAGAGATTTAATGAGGACGGTCACAAACTTACTTTTGACTATCAATATTCGACCAATAACGAACTAGAAGATTCTAATATTACCGAATTAATTCTTAATGACAATAATCAGTTGACTCCCGAGCGCACCATCAATAATGAGAATGTGAACAATCAACTTCTACAGTTTGACTATGTACTCCCATTTGGCGAGAACAAACAAAGTCAGTTTGAATTAGGATATAGAGGGAATTTTAATGATTTTGACACTGATTTTCAATTTGGAACTATCGAGCCTAATGGTGATTTTACGCTAGATAACGACTTTACTAACCGCCTTCTTTTTAAAGAAAACATCAACGCACTTTATACTCAATTTGGTACTCGTTTTGGGAAATTCAATTTAATGAGTGGACTTCGTATGGAAGATACGAATATTGATATTCGATTAGTAAACACAAATGATATTAATAAGAAAAAATACACAAACTGGTTCCCTTCTGTTTTCTTAGGATATGAATTCTCTGAAACAGAACAATTTACAGTAAGCTATAGTAAAAGATTACGTCGTCCATGGTCTAGGTTCATAAACCCATTCCCTTCAAGAACTAGTAACACCAATCTTTTCCAAGGTAATCCTGATCTTGACCCAACATTCACTGATGCCTATGATATCGGATATCTAAAGAGATGGGATAAAATTACGCTTAATACATCGGCCTATTATAATCGTTCCACTGGCGTATTCCAATTTATAGCTTTGGAAACAGGAGATTTTGTAGAAATTGAGAACCCAGACACCAATGAAATAGTGGATGTTCCCATAATGCTTCGTACTCCAATTAACTTGGCTGTAGAACAACGTTTAGGTGTTGAATTTACAACCACCTATACCCCGAAGAGAAACTGGCGTTTTACATGGAATATTAATTTATTCAACCAGAAGTTGGATGGTGATTATACCTATATTAACTATCAAGATGAAGAAATAGTACAGAATTTTGATAGTGAAAATTTCACCTGGTTTTCACGATTGAGCTCTAAAATAGTATTGCCTTATAAAATAGATTTTCAAGCTAATATGATGTACCAAGGTCCTAACCGTACTGCGCAATCTAAAAGTGAAGGAATGCTTTCGGCTAACCTAGCTTTTAGTAAGGACATATTAAAAGACAAAGGTACCTTATCACTTAATGTAAGTGACCTATTTAATTCTCGTAAGCGTATATCTGAGACTCGTACTCCAACCGTATTTAGTTATAGTGAAATGCAGTGGAGACAACGCCAGGTTACACTTAACTTCACCTACCGCTTTAATAAGCAAAAAGAAAGAGAAATGCCGGATAGAATGCGTGAAGGAGGTGGAGAAGATTTCGATTTTGAAGGATAGATGAATTCAAATCCCCTATAGATAAAAAAAAGTCCCGATGGCCATCGGGACTTTTTTTATGATTCTTGTTTTGCTTTTTTAGCAGCGCGCTTTTCTTTAATCATTTCCATGATAGAACCTCCTATCCAATAAGGAACAACAAAGGTCAATAGAAAAATCATTAACCAAAAGCCTATCGTTAAGATAGTTAAAAACGCTAAAAAGCCTAAATACTGATCAAATTCAAACATGATTTCCGGAAATTTTCGAATTCGAATCAAAAGTACATCTTAAAAATCGTTTTTCATACAAAAAAATAAAATTTATTACCAGAGAACCTTTCGTGTAATCCTTTGAGAATGGTTATTTTTGTGGTAGTAAAATTTAACACATATGGAATTCAGAATAGAAAAAGATACGATGGGCGAAGTAAAAGTTCCTGCCGATAAATTGTGGGGAGCTCAAACAGAACGTTCTCGTAACAATTTTAAGATTGGTGCGGCTGCTTCAATGCCTAAAGAGATCATCTATGGTTTTGCCTACTTGAAAAAAGCCGCCGCCTATACCAATTGTGAACTAGGAGTCTTACCTATTGAAAAAAGAGATTATATCGCACAAGTGTGTGACGAAATCTTAACAGGTCAACATGATGACCAATTTCCTTTAGTCATCTGGCAAACAGGTTCAGGTACTCAATCCAACATGAATGTTAACGAAGTGATTGCTAACCGAGCTCATCAGTTAGCAGGTAAGGTAGTAGGAGAAGGAGAAAAAACCCTTCAACCTAACGATGATGTCAATAAATCACAATCATCCAATGATACATTCCCTACAGGAATGCATATTGCTGCTTACAAAATGATTGTTGAAACTACAATCCCTGGAGTAACCCAATTGCGCAATACGTTAAAGAAGAAATCTGAAGAATTTAAACAAGTGGTTAAAATAGGTCGTACTCACCTGATGGACGCTACTCCCCTTACCCTTGGACAGGAATTTTCAGGATATGTATCTCAACTAGATCACGGTTTAAGAGCTCTAAACAATACCCTTGACCACTTATCGGAATTAGCACTAGGTGGAACTGCAGTCGGAACTGGAATTAACACTCCTAAAGGATATGCTAAACGCGTGGCTGAGTACATTGCCAACTTTACAGAGCACCCCTTTAAATCAGCTGACAACAAATTCGAAGCATTAGCTGCTCATGACGCCTTTGTTGAAACTCATGGTGCCCTAAAACAATTAGCGGTTTCTCTTAATAAAATTGCGAATGATATCCGAATGATGGCCTCTGGCCCTCGTAGTGGAATTGGTGAAATATTAATTCCGGAAAATGAGCCAGGAAGCTCTATAATGCCAGGAAAGGTAAACCCAACTCAATGTGAAGCAATTACCATGGTATGTGCTCAAGTAATGGGTAATGATGTTGCAATTACTGTTGGTGGAACTCAAGGACATTATGAACTAAATGTCTTTAAACCAATGATGGCTGCTAACCTATTACAATCAGCGCGTTTAATTGGAGATGCTTGTGTTAGTTTTGACGAGCACTGTGCTCAAGGAATTGAACCAAACCATAGACGTATTAAAGAATTGGTTGATGGAAGTCTTATGTTAGTTACTGCCTTAAATACTAAGATCGGTTATTACAAGGCTGCTGAAATTGCTAATACAGCCCACAAAAACGGAACCACTCTGCGTGAGGAAGCTGTTAATCTAGGGTATGTCACTGCTGAGGAATTTGATCAATGGGTGAAACCGGAAGATATGGTTGGATCCTTAAAATAAATGATAGTATAAAAAAACCGCTCCTAAAATAAGAGCGGTTTTTTTATTACAAACACAGCTTAAATACTTGCTGAGCTATTTCCAATTCTTCATTAGTAGGAATTACCAATACTTGAACTTTGGCGCTATCCTTATGGATTGAACGCACTACTTTATCTCGTAAGGTATTTTTGTCTGGATCCAATTCTACCCCTAAATACTCCATATCACTGCATACCATAGCTCTTAGAGTACTACTATTTTCTCCGATACCAGCTGTAAAAACGATGGCGTCAACTCCATTCATGGCTGCAGCATAACTACCAATATACTTTTTAATACGATAAGCATTCATTTCTAAAGCTAACTGGCAATCTGTATTACCATTAGCTGCGTTGGCTTCAATATCTCTTAAATCGCTAAATCCAGTAAGCCCGAGCATCCCACTTTTCTTATGCAAAAGTTCACTTACCTGGGCCGATGTATATCCAAGTTTTTCTATCAAATAAAAAATTACGGATTGATCAATATCCCCACTACGTGTCCCCATAATAAGTCCATTAACCGGTCCAAATCCCAAGGAATGATCTATACTTTTGCCGTCTTTAACAGCAGTTATGCTACAGCCATTCCCTAAATGAACAGAAATAATCTTCGCCTTTGGATTATTTAAATATTGCATGGCTTTAGTAGACACGTATTTATGACTCGTACCGTGAAAACCATACATTCGGATTTTAAAATCGTCTAAAAAAGATTTAGGTATAGCGTAGGTGTATGCTTTTTGAGGAATACTCTGATGAAAAGCGGTATCAAAAACAGCTACTTGAGTAGCATTTCTAAAAATAGTTTCAGCTACCTGAATTCCAACATAATTTGGTGGATTATGCAACGGTGCCAAAGAAAACAAATCTTTAATTTTTTGCTTTACAGCTTCATCAATTACAATAGTATCTGAAAAGGTGCTTCCTCCATGAACAACTCTATGCCCTACATAAGGTATGTCATCTACATTTTGGATTACCCCATATTCTTTGTCCATTAAAAGCTTTGCAATCATCTGTAACCCGATACTGTGATCAGGTATAATTCTCTTTTCAGAAATTTGATGTTTTTCAGATTGATAGTGAAGCATTGCATCTTCCAGGCCAATTCGTTCTACCAACCCAGAAGCCGTAACCTCTTCTTTTGGCATGGATATAAGTTGAAACTTAATGGATGAACTTCCTGAGTTAATTACAAGTATGTTGGTCATTTAGCGTATTACTTTATTTAGGTTATAATCCTTGAGCTTGTATAGCAGTGATAATTACCGTATTAAATATATCATCTACAGTACAGCCCCTACTTAAATCATTTACTGGTTTATTAAGACCTTGTAGCATTGGACCAATTGCCAATGCACCTGTTTCTCTTTGTACAGCCTTGTAGGTATTATTTCCAGTATTTAAATCCGGAAATATAAGAACTGTTGCCTGGCCGGCAACTTCAGAGTTTGGTAATTTACTCTTCCCTACACTCATATCTACGGCTGCATCATACTGAATCGGTCCTTCAATCTTTAAATCAGGTCTCAAACGTTTTACAATTTCTGTTGCCTCTCGTACTCTATCCACATCTTCTCCTTTACCCGAAGTTCCTGAAGAATAAGACAACATGGCTATTTTCGGTTCAATACCAAAGGCCAAACTACTTTCAGCCGAGGAAATAGCAATTTCAGCTAATTCAGTAGCTGTGGGATTTGGATTAATTGCACAGTCACCAAAAACAGATACTCGATCTTCAAGACACATAAAAAATACGGAAGACACTACCGAAACGCCTGGTTTCGTTTTTATAAACTGTAATGCAGGACGTATGGTATGTTGTGTAGTATGTGCCGCTCCAGAAACCATTCCATCAGCTAAGTTTTTATAGATCATCATGGTCCCGAAATAAGAAACATCTGTCATACAATCGCGGGCAATATCCAGATTCACATTTTTATGTTTTCTCAACTCATAAAAGGTCTCCACAAAATCATTAAAATACTCAGAAGTTATTGGATTAATAACCTCAACCTTAGCGAAATCTAAAGGAATCGAGAGTTGGATAATCTTTTCTTGAATTTTTTCCGGATCCCCTAACAAAATAATATCTACAATATTCAAGGCAGAAAGGCGTTCAGCAGCCTGGAGTATACGTTCATCATGCCCTTCCGGTAATACAATTCGTTTTCTTGATTGTTTAGCACGCTGTAATAAACTATACTGAAACATTCTAGGTGTGATACCCTTAGGGGTAAAATCAATAACGCCTTGTATTAACTTATCAATAGGCACATATTTTTCAAATGTCTGAATAGAGGTTTCTACTTTCTGTATGCTATCAGCATATATATTTGATTTAATAGCTCCAATCCGGTTAGCAACATTAAAGGTTCCATCTTCAACCGAAATCATGGGTACCACCTGAGACAATCCATCAATTAGGCGAAGGATAGTATCTTCAGGGAGTAATCCCCCTGTTAGAATAATCCCTGATATACGTGGATAATTACTGGAAACATTCGCCTGTAGAGCTCCTAAAATAATATCAGCTCTATCTCCAGGAGTAATCACTAGTGTATTTTCCTTTAAGTGATTCAAGTAATTACTCAACTGCATTGCTCCCACACCGAAATTACCGGTTTCATTATCTAGATATTCCTCTCCAAACAATACCTTTCCATTCAACTCCCTTACAATTTCCTTCATAGTCGGATTTCCTAATTTCTCAATCATAGGAATCGCAAACGCCGCAACAGAATCTGGCAAAAATTCCAACATTCCATCTAAGGCAATCTGTAAATTATGCGGCTGTATTTTATTAGCAATAAGAGCCAATACATTTACGTCCTTTTGACTAAACGCATTGTATGCCATCTGCATGCTCCCCATCATTTCTTCTTTAGATTTCCCTACTCCACTAGAGATAATCACTACAGGAATACCTAAGTTTTTGGCAATTAATACGTTCACATCAAACTCAAAGACACTACCCTCTCCTGAAAAATCAGTTCCCTCAACCAAAACGAAATCGTAAGCTGCCTCTACTTGTTTGTATTTTTCAATGATACCATCTAATATCTCCCCCCCCTTATTCTTATTCCTTTTTTTAACCACCTCATTATGGGTGAAAGCATACGTTTGCTCGTAGGCCATATCAATATCAAAATAGGACAAAACAGTATCTATGTGATTATCACGCTCCCCGGTCTTGGCATCACTAATAATTGGGCGAAAATATCCCACTTTAGCTGTTTTTCCAAGCAAAGCACGCATCAAACCTAGGCTAACTAAAGACTTACCACTATCGGGCTCCAGAGTAGCTATATAAATTCCTTTATTCATTGGCTTTAAATTTTACACAAAAGTACCTCCTATTAGAAGAGGTATCCATGATTTTTATCAGTTTTCCATACCTTTACCATTAAAATAAAGAATATGTCAAAATTGCTTATCAATATAAAAGAATTGCTCCAAATACGGAAATCTACTGAACAAAAAGTAAGTGGTGCTGCCATGAAGGAACTCCCAACTATAAAGAATGCCTTCCTGCGAATTGAAGATGACCTAATTGTGTCTTTTGGTCATATGGATGAATTACTAAACAACCAAGCGGATCAAATCATCGATTGTAGTGGACAAATAGTGTTACCTTCTTGGTGTGATAGCCATACTCACATCGTATACGCGGGTAATAGGGAACAAGAATTTGTAGATCGCATTAACGGACTTTCATATGAAGAAATTGCCAATCGTGGTGGGGGGATTTTAAATTCCGCTAAACGACTTCAAGAAACAGATGAGGACACTCTTTTTAACGAATCCAAAACACGGCTGGAGGAAGTAATCCAACAAGGGACAGGTGCAGTGGAAATAAAAAGTGGCTATGGTCTTACAACGGAGGCCGAACTAAAAATGTTACGCGTAATTAAACGACTTAAAGAGACCTACTCTCTTCCTATCAAAGCTACTTTTTTAGGAGCTCATGCAGTACCTAAAGAATTTAAAAATAACAAACAAGGCTATTTAGATCTTATCATACATGAGATGTTGCCTAAAGTGGCTGAACATAAATTAGCTGACTTCATTGATATTTTTTGTGAAACTGGTTACTTTTCTGTTGAAGACACGGAGGCTCTTTTGGAAAAAGCTGCAACTTATGGTTTCATTCCTAAAATACACGTTAATCAATTTACCGCGATTGGAGGTGTTCAAGCAGGTGTTAACCAACAGGCCCTATCAGTAGACCACCTTGAAATAGTAACCGATAAGGATATAGAAGTATTAAAAGATACCATTACAATGCCTGTAGCTTTACCTTCATGCTCTTTTTTTATAAGTATCCCCTACACCCCAGCTCGAAAAATAATAGATGCGGGATTACCCCTTGCGTTAGCCACTGATTTTAATCCCGGAACCACACCTAGTGGAAATATGAATTTTGTAGTAGCTACTGCTTGTATTAAAATGAAAATGACTCCAGAAGAAGCGATTAATGCGGCTACCTTAAATGGCGCATACGCTATGAATTTATCGAACGATTACGGTAGTATTACTGAAGGTAAAAAAGCGAATTTAATCATCACAAAACCCATTCCATCATACCACTATTTGCCCTATGCTTTTGGAAGTAACTGCATTGACAAAGTGATGATTCATGGAGAATTTATTTCATAAAAAAAGCATCAGGATCCCTGATGCTTTTTAGTTTCATTTAACTTTAAATTTATTTCAACGAGAACTTAGTGCTTCCCAATTCATTTAACTTCGTGTCAAATATTTTGATTTCGTAATTACCACCTGTGAACCCTGCACTAGACTTACTCAGATATTCACATACATCCAAGGCAGTGTTTTCAAAATAGAAATTTGAAAGCATACTATAGGTTATGGTTTTATCTTCTGTAGTAGCTTCCGCCTTAGCTCCCATAATAGCTCCAGAAGGACCAGTAATCTGAATATAGAATTGTTTATCTCCAGCTAGGGCGATTTTATTAGAAGCAATGGTAAAACAAACTTTTAATTTATCTGTTCTACTAGAACGTTGGGTAGAAACAAGTTTTCCACTTGAACGCTCAATAACAGCATCCACGGCAAGACGAGATAGACTTAGGGTAGCTCCAATTTCAACTACCTTGGCTAATTGAGTATTCTGCTCTACCAAAGAGTCACTGAAGACTACTTGTTTAGTAAGCTCCACCATAGTACTGTCTCTTTGGAAGGAAATAAGCGAGTTGGAACGGCGAAGTGAATCGTTTTGAGCTAGTAATACTTCTCGCTCCTTTTTTAATACATTGACCTGATTACGATATTTCCATAAAACAGAAATATCAGCCTTCATAGACTTTACAGAATCAATATACTTTTCAATTCTTCCCCTGGCTTCGATGAGCTCTTCATCGGCGGCGTCTGCATCAGCTATTGCCTTATCGTAATCACTCTTTAGGGAATTGAGTTCATCGATTACGAGCTCTTTTTGCTCCGTCAACTTCTGGGTAGTATCCTGTTTATCTTTATAAAGAGTAACTGTATAAGCAGCGACTCCAATTAAAGCGACTCCCAAAAGACCGGCCAGTGCCTTTAAACCACTGGAACTTTTTGACTGTGTCATAAGTATATCTGTTTTAATTTACCAATACTATAACTCCAATATGTTAATTTTATTGTTATGATTTTTTAACAAAAAATAATCCTAAGCTATTTAGCATTGACCGCAGCTATAGTATATTTGAATAAACTTTACCAAACATGAACTATCTACATCCGTTCACACTTAAAGAGCTTAATGCTTTAGTGAATTTTCGCAAAGGAGAAACGAAATATGGCGAGAAGGTTATTACCATGCATCTGGAAGAATCCTTTGAGGCTCAATTACAAAAATCGGATGCACCTTATGTCCTTCTAGGAATTAGCGAAGATATTGGAGTACTTGCTAATTTTGGTTTCAAAGGCACTCGTAATGCTTACACTTCGGTTATAAAAAGCTTACTTAATACCCAACACAATAAATATAACAAAGGGAGTTTGTTACATATATTAGGAGAATTGAGATTTGACGATTTACAAAAAAAGGCTGACTCCTTGAATCCCCAAAAGGAAGCTGAATTGAATCAGTTATATGATTTTGTTGATATTATTGACAAAGAAGTGTCTTATTGGATACAACAAATTGTGGCTGCTGGAAAAAAACCAATTGTTATTGGAGGTGGACATAATAATGCTTATGGTATTATAAAAGGATGTGCGTTAGCGTTAAATAAAAGCATGAATGTCATTAATTTTGATGCACACACTGATCTTCGCAAACTCGAAGGCAGGCATAGTGGTAATGGATTCTCTTATGCGTATGAAGAAGGCTTTTTAAAGAAATACTATGTTTTTGGGTTGCATGAAAATTACACCCCTAAAACCATCTTTAAAAACATGAAAGCACAGCCTGAAATTTTTCAGTATGCCACCTTTGAAGAACTTTACACTCGAAGAGAAAAAGGAGCAGATTATGAACTAAACAAGGCCATCGAGTTTATTAAAGGGACTAAGTTTGGTGTAGAAATCGATTGTGACGCTATCGAAGGAGTTCCTTCCAGTGCGATGTCACCAAGTGGATTTACTGTAAATGAAATTCGCAGATTTATTGCCATGCTAGCTACCAATAAAAACATTGCCTATATTCATCTCTGTGAATCTGCACCTAATATAGAAAACACCATAGAAACGCGACAAGTAGGTAAAATGCTTACTTATTTCATCACTGACTTTATACAATCCTAATGGAAAAGCAATTGGATATTGTTCCATTTAAACCTAATATGGCAAAAGCCTTCAAGGAGTTAAATCTTGATTGGCTTGAAGCTTTTTTCTCAGTCGAACCTCATGACATTGAACTCCTTGATCATTGCGAAGAATCCATAATAAACAAAGGAGGTTTTATTTTTTTTGCAAAAATTGGAGAAAATGTCGTAGGTACCTTTGCTCTTTTAAAAATAGATTCCGGCATTTACGAATTGGGCAAAATGGCTGTTGACAGGTCTTTTAGAGGTCAGAAGATAGGCCAGCAGTTGTTAGCCTTTTGTATTCGATATGCCGAAAAGCATCACTGGAAAAAGCTTGTACTATATTCGAGTACAAAGCTTTCAGATGCCATTCACATCTATGAAAAGTATGGTTTTATTGAAGTACCATTAGAGGTTGGTAATCCCTATCTCAGAAGTGATATCAAAATGGAATTAAATCTCTAATTTCTACTAGCATTTATGTTTCTGAAAATTGTTTGGTAGAATTCATAATTATCATATGGTTTAATTATGATATCATTAATTCCACTCTCCAGTACTTTTACCTTGATTTCATCTAACTCAGATGCGGTAAGAGCCACAATGGGTGTATGGGTATTAAACTTCCGGATTTCCTTAGAAGCTTGATATCCGTTCATAATTGGCATATTTAGATCCATCAGAATGAGATCAAATTCCTGCTCCTCTACTACTTTTATAGCGGCCTCTCCATTACTAACTATGGTACAGGCAAAATTTTCCTTTTCTAGAATATTTTGAGTAACAATCTGATTAATCTTATTATCCTCTACTACCAAGATATGTCTGTTCTTAACAGGTACATCTTCTGCAAGTTGTTTTACCTCTACTGCCTCGGCCTCATGGTCAATTTCAAGATTTAAATCGAAAAAGAATTTGGATCCTTTACCTTGTTTACTCTCTAGGAAAATATCACTCCCGTATAATGAAACCAACTTTTTAACAATTGACAAACCAAGTCCAGTACCTTGATATTCCGTTTTCTCCCGTTCAATCTGTGAGAAGTTTTCAAAAATCGCCTCTTGTTTGTCCTCTGGAATACCTGGGCCATCATCCTCAATTTCTACTCCTAATTTAACGAATTGACCATCAATTGATTTTACCTTCAATCGCAACCAAATATTACCATTTGAGGTAAACTTCACAGCATTTCCTAATAAATTAATTAAAATTTGTGAGATCCGTACGGAATCCAATTTTAACATAATAGGCAATCCTTCATCTAGTTCAACATGCATTTTATTATGACGATGTTCTAATTGATAATTAAAGGACCCTACTATATTATCGATAAGGTTTCTTATATTGGTAGTGGTATTATGTATTTTAACTTTGTTAGACTCAATCTTACTTATTTGAAGCACATCATTTATTAGGTTCAAAAGATAATCTCCAGAGAACTTTAAGGATTTTAAGAAATGTTGGTCCTTAGTATCAAGCTTATTATTCTCAAGTAGTAATGAGGTTAATCCAACGACACCATACAGAGGTGTTCGAAGCTCATGACTAACTGTAGATATAAACTGTGATTTAAGTTGAGATAATTTTTCTGCTTCATCTTTGGCAGCTTCCAATTCCTTGTTATTTTGCTCCAGAAGCTTCGTAAGACGATTCTTTGCTTTATAATTATAAAAGATAGTCACTAAAAGCACCCAAAAAATAAATGCGGTTATAAAAGCTACTATCGTAATAATTCGGTTTTTATAAGCCAATGATTCCTGAAATTCCTTTTCTCGACGTGTTTTATCTAACTCCCGACGATACTCATCTACACTAAATCGCGCTTTGGTAATTTCTAACTGACTCAAATTTGATGCATTGAACACCTTGTCCTTGTATTCATTGTGCTTGGTTAACGCTTTATAGGCCAAATCCGGCTTCTCCATTTCTGAATACATTTGAGATTTGGCTAGCCATACATCCGAAAGCTCTACAAGCATATTTAGCTCCATTCCTTGAACGGTAGCTTTCTCAAAAAAGATATCAGCCTGAGCGTATTCTTTACGCAATAAGTGATACTTCCCAAACAAAAAGTTAATTTGAACACTTGCTGTCTTATCGCCTAATTCATTTATAATCTTTTGGGCGTCTATTAAAAAAGGATAGGCCTCATTTGGTTTGGATTCATCTATAAAGGTCCAACCAATATTAAGTGTTGGTGCCAATTCATCATTTGGTCTATCAAGCTCCCTTGCAATAGTCAAAGCCTTCTGGTAATAAAACAACGCCTTATCAATGTCTCTAAACCCTTCAGAATACACGTTGGCGATATTATTATACAACCAACTTATTAAAAATGTACTGTCTGATTGTTGGGCATTTACAAGAGCTTTTCCGTAATTAATTTCAGCATTTTCATAATCTTTTATCAGCTCGTAGTTAAAGCCAATATTATTATAGCCTTGAGCTTTGTAGTAGGCGTTATTTATTTTGTGAGCTAAATCAACCACCTTGGCTGCTTCCTCAATAGATTCCTTTAGTTGATACTGGGTGTGATACTTTACAGACTCCTTTAAATGTTTCTTAATACTATCAATAACGGCCTTATCGTTTTGTGCGGACAAAACAGCAGGAATTAGTATAAGAAAAAAGGCAAATCGTTGAAGCACTCTGGTTAAGTTAATTAAGTGCAATTTTACTAAAATTAACTGTATTAGGAAATTAATTCGATGAACAACCTGAAAAACAAACCATATTTTTCAAAAAAAATACTTTGAAATAAAAAATATTTCGATTTTAAACAATTTAAAAGAGAAAAAAATACCTAACTTTCACTAAACAACCTTGGTGCTCACAATTTTATAACACTTAAAAAACTATAAGACCATAATTTTGATGAAAACAATACTTACACTTCTTTTTATACTTGTGTTATCCCCATTGGCCGCACAAGATACTCCTGACACAATAGGTAGTATCAAAATTCAACCCATTTTCCATGGATCTCTAGTTATTTCTTATGATAACGCTGTTATCTATGTTGATCCCTATGGAGATATAGAAAAATTCGCTCAGCAACCAAAACCAACCATTATTCTAATTACCGATATCCATGGTGATCATCTAAACATGGAGACTTTAGAAGCTTTGGACACTTCATCTGCTCAGTTCATTGTACCTAAAGCGGTTGCCGAAAAATTACCAGAGAAATATACCTCTAGGGTAATCACAGTTAGTAACGGAAAAAATATCCTTGTTAAGGACAATATAAATATACATACCATCCCTATGTATAATCTGCCGGAAAGTGAAGACTCCCGTCATCCAAAAGGTAGAGGAAATGGATATATTCTAACGTTAGGAAATCAAAATGTATATATTTCCGGTGACACTTCTGGGATTCCAGAAATGAGAGATTTGAGAAACATTGATATAGCCTTTATATGCATGAACTTACCATATACTATGGATATTCATGAAGCTGCTGAAGCGGTACTTGATTTTAAACCTAAGGTAATATATCCATATCACTACAGAGGTTCGAATGGGCTTAGTGATATAGAAGAATTTAAAAACCTAATTTCAAAGAGTAGCAATACCATTGAAGTCAGGTTAAAGGAATGGTATCGATAAGAATAAAAAAAACTGCTGTTAGTTCAGCAGTTTTTTTATATCAACACGCAATTATTCACGAATTAATTTCTTGTATTTAATTCGTTTAGGAGTTAAATCAGTACCTAAACGTTTACGTTTATTTTCTTCGTACTCCGAGAAGCTGCCTTCAAAAAAGTACACCTGGGAATCCCCTTCAAACGCTAAAATATGTGTACAAATACGATCTAGGAACCAACGGTCGTGAGATATAACTACAGCACATCCAGCAAAATTCTCTAAACCTTCTTCAAGTGCCCGAAGTGTATTTACATCCAAATCATTGGTAGGCTCATCCAAAAGCAATACGTTTCCTTCCTCTCTAAGGGTCATTGCCAAATGAAGACGGTTACGTTCCCCACCAGAAAGTGCAGAAACTTTTTTATTCTGATCACTTCCACTAAAATTAAATCGACTCAAATAGGCTCTAGAATTTACCTGACGGCCTCCCATCATAATAAGCTCTTGACCATCACAGAAATTTTCCCAAATGGTCTTTTCTAGATCTATGTTTTTATGGGACTGATCTACATAGGCTATCTTGGCAGTTTCTCCAACAGTAAAGGTCCCTTTATCAGGAGTTTCTTCTCCCATAATCATTCTGAAAATAGTTGTTTTACCTGCACCGTTTGGTCCGATAATACCAACTATACCTGCTTGTGGTAACACAAAATTCAAATCTTCATATAACAACTTATCTCCAAAAGCCTTAGCCACACCTTGAGCTTCAATAACATTAGTACCTAAACGCGGACCATTAGGGATGTAGATTTCTAACTTCTCATCCAGTTGTTTTTGATCTTCACTTAGCAATTTATCGTAGTTATTTAAACGTGCCTTTTGCTTGGCCTGTCTACCTTTAGGTGCCATCCGTACCCATTCAAGCTCTCGCTCTAATGTTTTCTGACGCTTGGAAGCTACTTTTTGCTCCTGTGCTAATCGCTTGGCTTTTTGATCTAACCAAGAAGAATAATTTCCTTTCCACGGTATTCCTTCTCCTCTATCCAATTCAAGAATCCAACCCGCGACGTTATCCAAAAAGTAACGGTCGTGTGTTACAGCAATGACTGTTCCACTATATTGTTGAAGGTGTTGCTCTAACCATAGCACTGATTCTGCATCAAGGTGGTTGGTAGGTTCATCTAATAATAAGACATCTGGTTGCTGTAATAATAATCTACAAAGTGCTACCCTACGACGTTCCCCTCCAGACAATACACTAATGGGTGTATCTCCTTCTGGAGTGCGTAATGCATCCATAGCGATTTCTAACTTGGTGTCAAGCTCCCAGGCATTAGTTGCGTCAATTTTATCTTGTAATTCTGCTTGGCGATCCATAAGTTTTTGCATCTTATCAGCATCCTCATACACTTCAGGCAAGCCAAACATATCATTGATCTTATTGTATTCTTCTAATACTGCAACAACTTCAGCCGCTCCTTCCTTAACTATTTCAAGTACCGTTTTGGACTCATCCAATTTTGGCTCTTGCTCGAGATACCCTACTGAATATCCAGGAGCAAAAACAACGTCTCCCTGATAGTTCTTCTCCACCCCCGCAATGATTTTGAGCAAGGTTGATTTTCCTGAGCCATTAAGTCCTAAGATTCCAATTTTGGCCCCATAAAAGAAACTCAAATAAATATCTTTGAGTACCTGTTTATTGGTTCCCGGGTACGTTTTGGAAACCCGATTCATCGAAAAAATGACTTTCTTATCGTCTGACATCTTTATGTACGTATTAAATAACTATTAAACTCTTCCTTTAAGGGCATTAAATACCCATGCAATAGCAAAAAAGCCTATCCCTACTGAGGCAAATCCCCATCCTGCAACATCATCATATCGAAATGCACCTAAAGCTATCAAGGCTATTCCTACAATAATCATAATCAGGGTAGCATACCCTAAAACTGTATTCTTATTCATTCCCATTATTGAAAATTTTATATTCTTATCATTGGTCAGTTATGAATGCAAATATCGCTTTTTTTATCAGATAAAATCGAATACAAGCATTCCTTAAGAAGAAAGAAGTCCCTTTTCTAAGGTAAATTTTATTAGTCCTACCACGTTTTTTGATCCTGTCTTAGAAAGTAGGCTTGCTCGGTGAGTTTCCACTGTATTTATACTAATGCACAATTTTTGGGAAATCTCCGAAGTGGTAAACTCTTCCATTATCAATTTTAACACTTCATTCTCACGCCTTGTAAGTTTAGGCACATATTCATTGTTTACTTTACCTTCAACAGGTCCAAAAGTTAAATCCTTATGCAAGTATAACTGCCCATTTACCACCGTATCAAAGGCCGTTATCAATTCCTCATACCCCACGTTTTTAGGCAAGTATCCTTTTGCTCCATTTTTAATGGCCTCCAATACTAAACTTTGCTGAGTTAAACTCGTTAACATGATACAGCGTACCTCCGGATAGTTGATACTTAATTCTTTGCATACTTTTATACCATCCTCTCCATTCAAATGAATATCAAGTAATACTATCTGAACGACATGATCTGCTTCCAAAAATGAAGACAGTTGTTTGCTATTGGAAAATCCCTTAATAAATAAGTATTTCTCACTTTTCTGCAGCATCGATTCTATAGCTTCAGCTATAAGATTATGATCATCTAGTACAGCTATGGTATACTCCTTCTGATTCATTCATTTACAATTCTAGTTCAATATAAACTGAAGTTCCAAGAGATTCACTTGAATCCACCTCCATTTTTCCCCTAACTAACGAAAGTCGAGACTCAATATTGAGGAGCCCTATTCCTTTTTTATCTTTTATATAATTAAATCCTTTTCCATTATCCTCGACTGTAATAACTAACGTCTTATTATGCTGGTTAATTTGAACTATTGCCTCTGTGGCCCCTGAATGCTTGATAATATTATTAATCAATTCCTGAATAATTCTGTACACAGTAAGTTGCAACCCTTGAGGTAGGTCATCACTAAGTTGAATAGCTTGGTAGGTTGCTTTTAATTGCTTACTATCATTTATAGCTGAAACAAAGTCTTGCAAAGCTATATCCAGGCCTTTATTTAATAAAGATTCAGGAAGTAGATTATGTGAGATTCGACGAGTTTCTTTAGAGGCATTATCTATCAAATCGATTAGTTTTTGTCCATTTTCGCTTGCTACATTGGCATAAGATGCACTTGCCAACATTTTTGAAGCGGCCAGCATACTACCAATTCCATCATGGAGCTCTTTTGAGATGCGTGCCCGTTCCTTTTCTTCTCCAGTCATCAGTGATTTCAAAGCAACATTCTCTTGCTCTTGCTCCAAGGCTTGGATTTTTTGTTTTTGATTTTTTTGTTGCTGTTTATAAACAATAATGATAAGTAAAGAAACTATAGTGAGCATAATCACCAATAGGACTAACACATTCTTTTGATTTTCCCTTTTAATAATCTCAGCTTCTTGCTGGGCTATTTTTAGTTCATTTTCTGCGGTATTGTATTTAACTCGAAGCCCCTTTAAAGATTGATCAATCTCCAAACTATTTAACGAATCTGTAAATACTTTAAGTTGTTTTAAATAAGTATAAGCCTTATCCATTTGATTAGATGAAGCATAATAGCCATGTAGCAATCCTATGGTTTGAATGGCTTGCATTTGAAAACCATTTTTCTTAAAAATTTCATAGGCCTTTTCTGCTTCATCTATTGCCCTTAATGGCTGATTCATATGACCATAAATAGTCGATTTCACCTGATGAGCAGCAGCTAGCATTCCCGGATGATTTATTACTTGAGCAATGGCATATGCACTATCTATAGATGTAAGAGCTTCATCATACCTATTTAATTGACCTTTATAATCTGCATCATTTTGATATGCTAAATAAGCTATCTCATTAACCTGCTTATTTTTATAGGCAATTTTTAAAACTTTATCATTGTAATAAATGGCGGAATCTATTTCTTCATAAGTACCGTAGGTACGAGACAAATTGGCGTAAATTCCGGCCAAGGCTGCCTCATCATTATTTTTTTCAGGAAAGTCTAATGCCATTTTAAAATAGTGTCGAGCTTCCATCATTGAATTACTAAAGAAAGAAACATTCCCTAAAACTTTTAAGGTATGTGATACGCTTTTTTTGTCTCCTAATTCCTCGAAAACAGCTAAAGCTTTTTTCAGTTGTTCTATACTTTGTTGAGAATCACCCTGTTTAGATAACGTAATTCCTTTTTCGAGATAACCTGCCCCCTTAAATGACAAATCTACATCTTGCATTATTAGAGAATCTGATAATTCAAACACTCTATCACCTCGTTCTTGCATACTATAATAAATTACCTCCTGACGTATAACTCTATAGTAGGCTTTTTGTAGTTTATGAGTATGAGCCAATTCTTTGGCTTTTGAAAAATATCCAAGCGTTCGAAGGGTGTCTTTAAGACCAATATATCTTGTAGAATCTATATATTGATCTATTTTTTCTTCTATTAAGTTTTGTCCGTTGCATACTCCAAAAACGAACCATATAATTACGTAGATTCTGAATTTAGTCACGATTCTTTTTCTTACAAATATAAAAAACTAGTGGTTTTCCACTACAAATTACTTTCATTGTTTTCAATGAACATACTCATATTCAACAACTTTAATTTTGACCTATCAAATTACAACGGACATTATTAAACTATTGAATTATGAAAACCTATCTACTATTTTATGCAATACTTCTTGGGAGCTATCAGAATTCAGAAGGGCAAATATTAAAAAAATTAGAAAAAAAAGCCAAAGAATCTGTGGAACGTACCCTTGAGAGAAAAACGGAAGAAAAAGTAGCTAATACCACTGAAAAAGCGATAGATTCTGTTTTCGAGGCTCCAAAAAGGAATTCAAAAAAAAACCACACGAAAAAAGAAATTGCATCCAATGGAATCTTGACACGCAATACTACTGTAGAAATTGAAGATCGTTACCTATTTCAATATACAGCTACTATAGAACTTGAAGACTTTACAAACAAAAATTCCAAGACAGTTATCAAACAAGGCTATGGTGATCAATCGCTAATAACAACCATGGAGCAAGCCAACAATCCTATAATTATAGACCTGAAAAACCAATCAGCAATTATGCTGAATATCAACAAAGGAACTGCCCAAATTATAGCCCTTGACTGGATGAAAAAAATAACTAATAATACATCCTATTCTTCCTCTAAAAAGCAGCAGCTACCTAAGGTTGAAAAAACAGGAAACTCCATAAGTATAAATGGTAATACCTGTCACGAATATAACATCTATCATGAAGGTGGATTTATAAATGCCTGGTTTGCGCCAAATGTTCCATTCCACTACCAAGATTATTTGAGTGGTATGAACAAATTATTTGATCCAAATCAAAACAATAACTCAACAAACCTCCTACCCTCAGAATATGGCTATCTCATGTTGATGACCATGTACTCAAAGGAGAAAGAAAAACAATCTTCACTTAAAGTTACTCAAATAGATAATAATGTTAGAATGATATCCATGTCCAATTTTAAAGTGCAAAAGCTATAAGTATGAAAAACTATTCAATTTTAATTCTAAGTATAGTATTCTTATTTGGCTCTTGTAAGGATATTCAAGAAAAAGCCATTGAGAAAACAGGCAACACTGTTATTGAAAAAACAATGAAACATATTGGAGGAGCCACAGATAATATTGAAAGAGTAAACAAAAATGATGCACAGGTATCTATAGAATATGATGGGAAAAAACTTTTCGTAGGTGATCAATTCAACACCATTGTGAATGTTTCGAAACAAATGATACTTTTTTCTATAGACAGCCAGAAAGATGATGCAAAAATCAACATAACCTTTTCAGGTCTAAAGGATATGTTAGAATCAAAACCCATAATTGGAATTCACGAAATAGGAAAATCAAATCCAAAGGAATTAAATGGGACTACTATAAATATCCTTTTAGCCAAAGAAAATGATTTCGCATATACTCTTTTCCAAGGAGAAGGCTCTATTATTAGCTTTTCTCAAGAGACAGTATTGATTAAATTTTCTGGAAAAGCAGGTTCATTTACACAAGCGAATCAACCTGAAAACTGGAGAAATATTAGTGGAGAAATAAAAATAAAATACCCCATTACCAATCTTATTCAAGTAGACAAAAAACACCTTTATTATTAACTATTAAAATTACAATCAATGAAAAATTTTGTAAAAGCCCTATTTATCCTATTCTTGACTTTTGGACATATGAGTTGTTCAAAAAACGATGACGAGCCAAAAAAAGAAACCCTTCAACCAGCTAAGGCTATAATGATGACTTTTTATGAGCCTGATGGAAGTATTTCTATCACTTCAGAAATAAACATTACCTATCAAAATGAAAAAATTTCTAAAATGACATTTGATAACAATGGGGAAATAGAAACACGTATTTTCAACTATGATCCAAATGGTAAAATTAATAAAGTATCAAGAACTAGTGATGGAGTTGAAAACTCATTAGACATAGTCTACAATGGAAATAATTTTACAATAACCTATACCGATACTAATGGTAGCAAAGTGTCAGATTTCATTTTTAACAGTACAACAAATACCTATACAATTCATACGGAAGGTAGTCCATTAAAACCAACCATAGAATTCGATGATTTAGGTAATATAACCAAAGTAGACGACACCTCCTTTCTTGTAATAACAAAATCGATAAACTCTGAATTGCCAAGTATTTATAGGGCCCAAGATAAACTCTTCCCAGTATTTAACCTATTTGGTTCTGGAGAGTTTTTCAGTGGTATCATTTTTGGAAACCATAGCATTGACAAAGTCACTTTTACTACTGGTACTTCAACACTAAATTTAATTGCCACAAACGTAAAATCAGATATAGGAATTTCAAAGCTTAGCTTGACAAACGAAGCTGATGGAAAACTGTATTTGGAGGCTTTAATCTCCTACTAATTCATCTGGATGACATCTAATTTTCAATTTGTGAAAATCATAAATATTTCATTAGAATGAAAAAATTAATACATTTATTATTAGGTTCCATTGTAATTATAGCATGTTCCAAAAATGATGATTCTATAAAAGTAGAAAAGTCATTATCCTCGGTTGAAATGTTATTAAATAATGGGCAACGTATTTCTGCCAGCTACCATTACAACAATGACATGCAATGGATTGGAGGCAGCAATAGTAATAATGAGGATTATACACTATCGTATCAAAATGGAAAACTGTATTCATTTGAGTTTAATTCAATTCCTGATCGCAAAACCATATATAGCAGAGATTCCAATGGAAACATATCTGAAATTGTAGAAAGCATTTCAGGTGACAGGTATAAATTAAACTATATAAACAATAGACTTTCCAGTATTGCAATTGTAAGCCAAAACAATACCCCTATTAATACAACGTCGTTTACCTACAATAGTAAGGGTCAAATATCAATGGCTATTACTGAAGAAAGTCATGGGATTGATGGTAGGAGATTTGATTATATGTATGACACTAAAGGTCGCCTCAATGAAGCGTGGGAGTACTACCGAAACAGTAACACGGATCCTTGGTCCTTGGCCTTTAAAAAGCGCTATACGTATATTAGTAAATCAAATCCTTTCTACAAATTATACCAAGAAAGTTGTTCACAAGATGAGCTTATGATTAGCCGTGTATTCTTTCAAGATGAATACGCTCTGTATTTTGAAAACTTTTCATCCGTTAACCTATTTATGATGGCAGAAGACCTACTCTCAACAGTCAAAATCTATGAAGGTACACAGGATACTTCCTTGATAATAGATAACAACTATGAATATGTATATGATGCCGATGGCTATCCAACACAGGCTGTAAAAACAAGCTACCATCCACAATCAAACATAACCTTAAAAGAAACCTACACATATTATTATGAAGAATAATGTAATTGTAACCTTGTTGTTCTGTTTCCATTCGTTTGTAAACGCTCAAGATGTGTCAAATTCAAAAGACCATGAACTTCTTACTCGATACCCTGGTACAGAAATAAAAAACTATTACGAACGAGCATACTATGAAACACGGTTTGCTATCTCTCCAGGGAGCTATGAAAAAGGTCCTGAAAAATGGTTAGAGGTTTCAGGAAAACAAACTTCTTTAGTATATGAAGCTCCCAAAGACAGAAGTACATTAGAAATCATGAAAAATTATGAAGAAACATTCAAACGTCAAAATGCGGAAATCCTTTTTTCATGTAAAGGAGGGGAATGTGATGGGACTACATCTTGGTATGCAGCAAAGTTTTTCAACACCATTTATAGTGAGAATAACAGACAAAGTAATGGTGAAAATGATCATTACTTTGATTTTGGAGCTTATCATGTATCTCAACGATATCTAGTTGCAAAAATTACAACTGCTTCCAAAGTGTATTATATTGAAATCGCAGCTACACCTACCTATGATGACAAACCCGTAAAGATACTTGTTGAAATTATGGAATCAGACATTTTGCAAACGGGAATGATAGAACTCAATGCCGATATCTTTAAAGAAACCTTGGAAAAGGAAGGTAAAATTGCCCTCTACGGAATTTTATTTGATACTGGTAAAACAGACATAAAAAAAGCATCCCTAAAAGAAATTGAATTAGTTAGTACGTATTTAAAACAACATCCAAAGGCTCATATTTATATAGTTGGACACACGGATGATGTTGGAAATTTTGGTGACAATACCTTACTTTCCGAAGGAAGAGCTATTAAAGTTACCCAAGCATTAAATCAATTAGGTAATTTCCAAGACCATGTAACTCCAATCGGTGTAGGTCCTGTCTGCCCCGTAGCAACCAATGAGACCGAGGAAGGAAGGGCGAAAAATCGAAGAGTCGAAATTGTGTTAAGAAAAAAATTCTAATAGCCCTTTAAAAGCTCCTCCACTAAAATGTCTCCAAATAGTCACCTTCTTTTTGGAGACATTTCTAATTTAAAATTTTAGTCAATTCAACCGCAGTTCTTCGGAATCACCATATTTTTCAACCCAGGAATACTCCCTGATTCACATGAAACTTTTGTATTTTAGCAGCAAACTATTTCAAACATGGACATCAACTTCAATAAGAACGAAGATCACAATAAACTCCTACTTTCTGATGTAAGGCAACGTTTTGCTAAAATAAAACTAGGCGGCGGTCAAAAGCGTATTGAAAAATTACACGGTGAAGGAAAAATGACTGCTAGAGAACGTATTGATTATCTGTTGGATGATAAAGCACCTAGAATTGAAATTGGTGGCTTTGCCGGTGAAGGAATGTATCAGGACCATGGAGGATGCCCATCTGCCGGAGTGGTAGTAAAAATAGGCTATATCAGAGGAAAACAATGTATAGTTGTTGCCAATGACGCTACAGTCAAGGCCGGAGCTTGGTTTCCTATAACTGCTAAAAAAAATCTACGCGCGCAAGAAATTGCAATGGAGAATAGGCTCCCTATCATTTACCTAGTAGATAGTGCAGGTGTGTACCTTCCCATGCAAGATGAAATATTCCCCGACAAAGAGCATTTTGGACGCATCTTTAGAAATAATGCCATAATGAGCAGTATGGGAATCACTCAAATTGCAGCGGTAATGGGTAGCTGTGTAGCTGGTGGCGCATATCTTCCAATTATGAGCGATGAAGCTTTAATTGTAGATAAGACAGGAAGTATATTCCTTGCAGGAAGTTATCTAGTTAAGGCAGCCATTGGTGAAGAAATAGACAACGAAACTTTAGGTGGCGCTACTACACATTGTGAAATAAGTGGTGTGACAGACTATAAGGCTAAGAATGATAAAGATGCCTTAGATACCATTAAAAACATTGTAGATAAAATCGGAGATTATGAAAAGGCCGGCTACAATCGTACGACTCCATCAAAACCAAAAGAAAACCCGGAAGATATTTTTGGGATCCTACCTAAATCCAGAAGCGACCAATATGACATGCGTGAAGTTATTCGAAGAATAGTGGACAATTCTGATTTTGAAGAGTACAAAGAAGGATATGGCCAAACTATACTTACAGGGTATGCCCGTATTGATGGATGGGCAGTTGGTATTGTAGCAAACCAACGTAAAGTAGTAAAGACAAAAAAAGGTGAAATGCAATTTGGAGGGGTTATTTACTCCGATAGTGCCGATAAAGCCACCCGATTTATAGCTAATTGCAATCAGAAGAAAATTCCATTAGTTTTTTTACAAGATGTAACTGGTTTTATGGTTGGTTCAAAATCTGAACATGGAGGTATTATTAAAGATGGTGCTAAAATGGTTAATGCAGTAAGTAACTCAGTGGTTCCTAAATTTACTATTATAATAGGCAATAGCTATGGAGCAGGTAACTATGCCATGTGTGGTAAAGCATATGATCCTAGGTTGATAGCAGCATGGCCTAGTGCCGAATTAGCTGTAATGGGAGGTGCTCAGGCTGCCAAAGTCCTATTACAAATAGAAACCGCTTCTCTTAAAAAAACTGGTGAGTCTCTATCTCCAGAAAAGGAAGCCGAGTTATTTGATAAAATAAAATCTCGTTATGATGCCCAGGTATCTCCTTATTATGCGGCAGCTAGGCTATGGACAGATGCCATAATAGATCCATTAGAAACCAGAACATGGATTAGTATGGGAATTGAAGCAGCGAATCATGCTCCAATCGAGAAACAATTCAACTTAGGGGTCATACAAGTATAACTTTCACAAGTCCTTAAAAATTAGTATCTTAGAGTATAACAAAAACTAAGGTATTATGGGAATAGTAAAAACTTGGAATAAATGGGCCAATGCGCATACATACTATCCGCTTGACCTCATTCGTATTGCTTTGGGTGTTTTTCTTTTCTTTAAAGGATTACATTTTATGTCCAATAGTATGATTTTAATTGATCTTATAAGCCCTTTAAGAGGATGGGCAGGATCGATGCTTATTATTCATTATGTGGCTCCTGCTCACATCATTGGAGGGATATTAATTGCATTTGGACTTTTAACCCGGTGGTCTGTGATGGCGCAAATGCCTATTCTCTTAGGAGCAATTTTTATAAATTTCTTTGGAGTATTAAATACTAGCAATCTTATTCTTGCTATTGCAGTATTTATCGGTTGTCTTTTTTTCCTAGTATATGGTAGTGGAAAACATTCAGCGGATTATTATTTCAAGATGCAACAATAAAAAAGGCTGTTTCTTTTATAGAGAACAGCCTTTTTATCGTTATTTATATTAGTCTTTTAGGAGTACTGAATTAAACAGCTTTAAGATTCTTTTGTATTCATCTGTCCAACTACTAGGCTCTACAAACCCGTGGTCTTCAGCTGGATACACAGCCATTTCCCAATTATCCTTACCCAACTCAATCAAACGCTGTGACAAACGCACTACGTCTTGAAAATGCACATTCACATCAACCATCCCATGAGCAATGAGCAAATGTCCTTTTAATCCTTCTGCAAAATAAATAGGTGATGATTTTCGATAGGCTTCTGGATCATATTTGGGTTCATTTAATATATTAGAGGTATATCCATGATTATAATGGGCCCAATCAGTCACAGAACGTAATGCGGCACCAGCAGCAAACGTATCAGATTCATTAAACATAGCCATTAGGGTAATAAATCCACCATAGCTTCCACCATAAATACCAATTTTATCAGCATCTATACCTTGAGTACCTATTAAATACTTCGCTCCATCAACCTGGTCGCTTAAATCTTTACCGCCCATATGACGATAAATACCCGTACGCCAATCTCTACCATATCCCGCACTTGCTCTGTAATCGATATCAAGAACTGTGTACCCTAAATCTGTAAGTAAATTATGGAACATATATTCTCTAAAATAGGAGGACCACCATTTATGAACATTTTGGAGGTAACCAGCTCCATGGACAAAAATAACAGCAGCGCCATTTTTGGCCTCTGGACTAGGTGTATATAATCTTGCCGGAACTTGTGCTCCGTCTGTAGCAGTAAAACGGATATATTGAGGGTCTCTCCAATCATATTGCTTAAACTCCTCAGATTGCCCGCTTGTCAAAGCAACCGCATGTTCAGTAGCCTTGTTACGTTTATAATACAATTCCCAAGGTTTATTACTATAAGAATATAGAATTGCTAAGTGCTTCTCATCAGGAGAAAGGGCTACTTCATTATTACCGGTAAGGCTTGTAAGTTTTTCCATTTTCCCACCAAATAATGGCATTTTATAAAAGTGGCGTTCTCCTGGATCAACTTCAGAGGTTGTTAAATACCAATGTGAACCATCTTTAGAAACAAATGGATCAAATACTTCATAAGAACCTTTAGTCAATGCCTTCTGAGTCCCTGAAATAACATCGTGTATATATAAATGAGAATATCCGGTTGCTTCAGATTGATAATAAATATGTCGATTATCAGGTAACCATCCTAAGGTTCCTCCTCCCATTGACCAACCAATTCCAGGGCCAGAAATCCAGGCTTCATCACGTTGTCTATCTAATGTATTCAATGCCCCTGTTTCCATATCGACCCTTGCAATCCAACGATCCTTATTATCCTTAGAACGAATATTTACAACGGCTTTGGAACCATCATTTGAAAAATAAAGTCTAGAGAAAAAAACATCGCGTTCAGTCGGTTCCCATTCCTTATCAGGATAGTCCTTTACGTAGTCAGGAAGATCCTTTATTCCCGGTAGCTGATCTGCTTTCACAAAATACACGGTATCTTTTTCAATATGATAAATGGCTAACTCTACTTGGGTTTTGTCATCACCTACTTTTGAACGGGTGTTTAAATCTACAGTGTATCCGGATGCATCAATATAATCAGGTACAATGGTTCGATCACCACCTGTCCGTGTTATTAAATTAAAGGAAACATAGGATCCATTTGGAGATACTTGGATGTTGGAAATTGACTTTTTACCAGTGTAAAAGGTAAAAGGTTCTTTATCCTTAATCATATCACGATAGCTATCACTACTTTTCTTATTCTCAACACGTTGATTTACTACCTTTAAAAGTTTTAAATTTTCATCCTCTAACCATTTGTCTTTTTCAGAAATGTCCTCAGATTTTTGTTTTGGGGCATCTCCCTGTACAATACGTGTTATTTTTGTTAACTTTCCGGAACTTCTATTAAATATATAGGCATTGTTCTCATACTGGAAAGCAATTTTGTTTTCATCCTCCAAAAAGATTGGAGTGCTTATGGTCCCAGGTAACTCTATTATGTCTGCTACTGTTCGTTGACGAAGATTATAAATTTTTAAAATATTTTTCTGCGTAAAAACCTTTAACGTCTTCGTTGCATTATAGGTACCATTGGCTGGCAATTGCTCCTTTTGAGCTTTCCAATTCACTTTCTCTATTGCCTTTTTTCCGACTGCTATCCGGTAGAGTGAGTCTGCAGGGTTGCCCTCCGGATTATAATTAAAATACATATACTCACTATGCTCATCCCAATGAACATTAGAAGGAAACGTACCCATCCACTTAGGATCTTTCATTATTTTTTCTACAGAAAGTACACTTGTTTGGCCACAAACTATGGTGCTAAAAAACAAGAATGCTAGGGTGTAATAAAAATGTTTGGTCATTATTAGTGTTAGATTGGTTTATATTCGTAAACATCAAAAAAGTAAAAAAAAACCGCCTCATATAAAGAGGCGGTTCAACTCTTATGGTAATGCTTTATTTAGCACCCCATTCTTTTAAGGAATCCTTATTCATTTTTACATAATCAGCATTACCTGCTGCCTCAGCCATTTGTAATGATTTTTTAGCAATTTCAATGGCTTCTTTTTTCAATCCAGCTTTTGCATATATAAGAGACTGTTGTCTGTATTGCCAAAATTGTGGTGAAGGACTCATTGAAATGGCCTTATCCATCCACTCCTTCGCTTTAGCAATATCCTTACCTTCTTCTAAATAATAAACTGCTGCTGTGTAATAATCTCCAGAAGATGGACCTGCCAAAACTTTGTTTATATTGGCAAGCGTCTTTGATTCTGTTGGTACCATAAATGGAACGGAAACATGTGTATTTTCCCAACGAATATGAAGTGTTGCTCCATTATTAGAAACATCTCCTATTTCCATTGTAAAAGTCTCTGTAGGTATGCTTGATTTTTGAACTGGTACATTTATCATAGCTGCCACTTTGGAATCATCCCAGTTAGCAGGCATTCCCCAATTATTGGTGTCCGCATAAAAATAAACACTCCATGACCCTGCCGAAGGCTTTGTAAACACAGCATAACTTCCTTTTTTCAACGTTTTACCACCTATGGTTACTTCATCACTGAATGTCACTACTGAATTAGCATTCGCTCCAGTACGCCACATTACATCATAAGGAACTAAATTTCCAAAAACAACACGTCCCTTCATGGAAGGTCGAGAATAATTCAAGGTCACATCAGTAAGTCCTACTTTTTGTTCCACTTTAGCTGCAGGACTTGGTTGTGGTGCCTCTATTTGAGACCATGCAAGGCAACCGGATAATAACAGCGTAAATAATACTAGTTTTTTCATGTTAGTAGTGGTTTATTGTTTGGACAACTAAATTACTATTTCTTGAATTGCTTATATGTTAACAAAACCTTAAAGAAAATAGTCTTTCTTATTTTTGTTTATTCTTTTTGTATTTTTGTTAAACAAAATAATTTATATGTATTCAATACACAAGACAGTTGAACTACCCATCCCGATGGAAAAGGCCTGGGATTTTTTTTCACGTCCTGAAAATTTATCCACCATGACACCAACTCACATGAACTTCAGGATATTAAATGGTAAACCAAAACCAATGTATGCAGGTCAACTAATTTCCTACTACGTTTCACCTTTTAAAGGAATTAAAGTTTTATGGGTTACCGAAATCACTCATGTTACCGATAATAGTTTTTTTGTAGATGAACAGCGTATAGGCCCTTATAAGCTATGGCATCATCAACACTTTATCAAACCCATCAAAAACGGTGTACTTGTCGAGGATATTGTTCATTACGCTATGCCTTATGGCTTTATCGGGAAAATTTTAAATACCTTCCTAGTTAGAAAAAAATTAAGGCACATTTTTGAATACAGATCAAAAAAACTCATAGAACTTTTTGGATCCTATGAACACTAAATTACGTATATCGATTTGTTGGTTTAGAAGGGACTTACGTTGGGATGACCACACGGCATTATGGCACGCACTTCAAAGTAATTTCCCAGTACTTCCTATTTTTATATTCGACCCTGAAATTTTATCCCAGTTCCCGGAGAATGATTCCAGAGTGCATTTTATTTATAACAAACTTCAGGAATTAAACAAACTAGTTTCTATAGAGAACCGGGGAATTGCACAATATTACGGAACGGTTGAATCTGTTTTCAATCATCTTCTAAAAGAATTTGATATCCAGGGTGTCTATACTAATGAAGACTATGAACCTGCATCTATTGAAAGAGACCAAATGGTTTCCGCACTGCTTAGTGTACATAATATCCCTTTATACTCATTTAAAGATCAATTGATCTTTGCGAAAAATGAAGTATGCAAACCTGATGGATCTCCTTATGTTGTTTACACCCCTTTTATGAAAAAGTGGAAAGAAAATTATGCAACACAAAAACCGCTAGTTCACCCCTCTGATAGCGAACTAAGTAAGCTGCTGCAAATGGACTCATTACCTAGAGTATCTATGACAGAAATTGAGCTTACAACGCCAACCCATCAAGTTGAATCATACAATATTGACACAGAATTTTTAGATACCTACGCTCTAACTCGCAATACCCCTTCCATTAAAGGGAGCGTACTAGGTCCTCATCTTAGATTTGGCACTCTCAGTATCCGAAAGTTAGTTCGATTGGCCTATGCATCTTCAAAACAGGAAATATTTTTAAATGAATTAATATGGAGGGAATTTTTCAGCAGTATTTTATGGCATTTTCCTCATACGATTACTAAAAGTTTTAAACCAGCTTATGACACTATTAAATGGAGAAACAATCCTGAAGAGTTCAAGGCATGGTGTGAGGGTAAAACCGGATATCCTCTAGTGGATGCAGGGATGAGGGAACTTAACAAAACGGGATATATGCACAATAGAGTGCGAATGGTTGTGGCAAGTTTTCTGTGCAAACACTTATTAATTGACTGGAGATGGGGGGAGGCTTACTTTGCAGAAAAATTACTTGACTACGAAATAGCGAGCAATATAGGTAACTGGCAATGGGTTGCCGGTTGTGGTGTAGACGCTGCACCCTACTTCAGGATTTTTAATCCCACAGAACAGCTTAAAAAATTTGATTCCGATAAAAAATACATTCATAAATGGGTAGTCGATATCAATGAATTTACCTATCCACACCCAATTGTAGACCATTCCTTTGCAAGAGAACGTTGTTTAGCCACCTATAAGGAGGCTCTTTCGGTTATATAGTTTATAATGAATTCCGAATAATTAAGGACGATTCATTGGCAATCTGAGAACTATTTTTGTGTTTAATCATTGTTGCCAATAAGGATCCCATAGCTTTAAAATCAGTTGAAATTGTGGTAATACCTTCGGCTACTACTTCCTTTAAAGGTGTATCATTATAAGAAATAACACCTATATCCTCACCTACTATTAACTTCTGTGTTTTAGCAGCTTTAAGTAAGTGTACTAGGTCGTTATCATTTGGTAGTATATACACACTTGATGGCTTTAATAAATTGGACTGAAATTCAGCTGTTACTTCATAAGAGAATGAAAACATAGTACAAAAACGAATAAATCCTTCTTGCATACCTAAAGGTTCCTTTCGTCTGTCAAACACTAGAACAAGACGCTCGTACTTTTTTAATAGGTCCATTCCGGAATATAATGCCTTGCTGATATCTTTAGAAAAATGTTGATAAACAGCTCCATAAGAGTCGGTACCAGATTCGCGTACTTGATCCAAAAGATACACCTGTTTAGCAGGCAATAATTTAATGGGTTCCAAGGCGTTGGGTAAATTGGCAGGCATAATAGCATACGCATCATAACTACCAGCACTCTCTTCAATTAGTTTTTTGTACATCACAGGATTAAAATGATGCACGAAAATATCAACTTCAGCTGCTTCTCCTAGGGCTTCTAAAAAAGAATTATAAAGCACTTCTTTAAAAGCGTTAAGTTCATCAAACAACAAAAAAACACGCTGCTTATAATCCGTTTTAACGCTCTTTATGTAATATCCTTTTCCAGGAACACCTACAATAACACCTTTATTTTTTAAAGCTGCATATGCTGTAAGGACTGTGTCCCGAGAAAAATCATGTGCTTCACAAATGGTATTTACAGAAGGCAACTTATCCCCTTTCTTGAGGGCTCCATTACTAATAGCCTCTTGAACCGCCACGATAATCTGCTTATACTTTTGCAAATTAGAATTCTCAAATGCTTTTGATGTCAACATGGTGGCAAGATACAAAATTTACCAACTGGTGGGTACCGGTATGTTTTAACTCTTTTGAATTTGTACTTTTAAACTGAAAAATAATTCTCATGATCCCTTCTATAAAAAAACAACCATTTGGAACCATCGAAGAACAACCCATTTGGCTATTCATGCTCTCAAATTCCAATGGAATGAACGTAAGTATTACAAATTACGGTGGAATAATCACTTCCATACAGGTTCCTAAAAACGATGAACTAATAGAAACCACACTAGGATTCAATACCTTAGAAGAATATCTATCTGAAGACTATCGAAAAAACTATCCCTACCTTGGAGCTCTTATAGGTCGAAATGCAGGGAGAATTCAAAATGGTAACTGTCCCCTTGAAGGTCATATGTGGCAACTGACTGTAAACCATGGAAAGCATCAACTTCATGGAGGTTTTAAAGGGTTTGACAGTATGGTATGGAAAGTTGTGGATTATGGAGCACAACCTAATCCTTTTGTCAAACTAGAGCATTTTAGCCCTGACGGTCATGAAGGTTATCCAGGAAATATTACTGTAGAAGTAACTTACAGTCTATCAAATACGAATGAACTTAAAGTTACCTATGAAGCCCAGACGGATGCCACAACATTGCTTAATTTAACTCAACATGCCTACTTTAACTTTAATAACGCCAAAGGACCTGTAACTTCCCATGTATTACAATTAGAGGCTGATCATTATATTCCTGTGGATGACGAATTAATTCCATTTGGAACAACAAAAAATGTAGAGGGTAGCCCTCTTGATTTTAGAGAAGCAAAACAAGTCATCCCATCAATTGATCATTCCTTCATTCCTTCAACACCTGGGAAAGTTGGATCGCTCTTCCATGAAGGCTACGACATACTAATGAATGTATATACTGATAATCCGATAATACACATTTACACTGGTGATTACATTCCCGTTCTTCACCCTAAAAATCGAAACGCTATGGGGCCATTAAGTGGAATATGTTTTGAAGCACAAGGTTATTCTGACGCTCCTAACCAGCCCAATTTCCCTAATAACTATCTGACCCCACAAGAAAAATACAGTAGGTATACGATTTTTGAATTTATTTTTTAATCATGCAAACATTATTACAACAAGAATTTCGTTCTCGATATAATCACGATTTTGATCGATTATTTTTTGCTCCGGCACGAGTTAATCTCATCGGTGAACATATCGATTACAATGGTGGACTCGTTATGCCATGCGCTATAACACATGGAACTTATTTAGCAATTAAACGAACCGAAGAGCCCGTTCTGAAATTTAGTAGTCTCAACTTTCCAGAAGATACTTTTGAAATTCCAATTCAAAACTCCTATACAAAGAATAAAGACTATTGGGTAAATTACCCCTTAGGAGTAGTGGACTATTTCACTCAAAAAGGATTGGAACCCGGAGGCATGGAATTTCTTTTCTACGGGAATATACCAAATGGAGCCGGTCTTTCTTCATCTGCATCCATTGAGGTAGTTACGGCTTATGCTATTAAAACACTATACAATGTATCCTATGGCACTACCCAAATTGCATTACTTTCACAGGAGGTTGAAAACAATTTTGTGGGGGTAAATTGTGGTATAATGGATCAGTTTTCAATTGCCATGGGAAAAGCCAACCATGCGTTGGTACTTGACTGTGAAACCTTAGAATTCAACTATATTCCTTTTCAATTAAAGGATCACACGTTACTTGTTCTTAACACAAACAAACAAAGAACCTTAGCGGCTTCTAAATATAATGAGCGTAGAGCTACTTGTGAAGCCGCATTAAAGATTTTTAATCAAAAAGGATCCTTCTCGAGTTTATGTACGATTCCAGAAGATTTCTTTGAGAATCATAAAGAAATGCTCACTCCGGAAATGCAACAAAGGGTAAAACACGTTATTTATGAAAACCAACGGGTGCATCAAAGTGCACAAGCACTCAAGCAAAATAACATTATTGAATTTGGCCAATTGATGAATGCTTCACATGAATCGCTGATGAACGATTATGAGGTTACCGGATTGGAACTTGATACAATCTATCTTGAAAGCATTGCTTTTTCAGGAGTGGTTGGCTGTAGGATGACAGGTGCCGGTTTTGGAGGTTGCGCTATCGCTTTGGTTGAAAATAACCGAGTTGAAGACTACAAAACCCACATCTCAAATCAATATTTTAACAAAATAGGCTATGCCCCAACTATTTACGAAGTTTCCATAGGTGGTGGTGTGCAAGAAATAATTCTATAAATTAGACACATGATTTTATTCGACCCTACCGAACATCCTCATAAACGCTTTAACCCTTTACAAGACGAATGGATTTTGGTCTCTCCTCATAGAGCCAAACGCCCTTGGCAGGGTCAGCAAGAAAAGACTCCAGCCGATAATCGCCCCGATTACGATGATACTTGCTATCTATGTCCGGGAAATATTCGTGCCAATGGAATAGCAAATCCTGACTATGAAGACAGCTATGTATTCGACAATGACTTTGCCGCGTTAAAAAATGAAATAATTGCCCAACCTGAAGTTGCTTCAACTAGTTTTTTCAAATTTCAACCCGAATACGGTATTTGCAGAGTGGTGTGTTTTTCACCTAAACACAACCTTACCATTCCTGAAATGGAAGTGTCTCAACTCACTAAAGTAGTTCAAACCTGGATTCATGAGTATCGTACCCTTGGTGCCATAGAAGAAATTAACTACGTTCAGATATTTGAAAATAAAGGAAGTATTATGGGGTGTAGTAATCCACATCCTCATGGTCAAATTTGGGCTCAGCACACACTTCCAACAAAAGTTGCTAAAGTAGCCACTCAACTTAATGCTTATTTTCAAAAACATCAACGTACCTTATTAGAGGACTACCTTACGGAAGAAACCAATGCAGAAGAACGTATCGTAGTTCGAAATGACTTCTTCACAGCACTGGTTCCATATTGGGCTACTTGGCCATTTGAAACTATGATCATTAGTAATAGAGCAATTAGTAATATTACAGAAATGACCAAAGAAGAACAACTTGCCTTTGCAGAGATACTACAACAGCTTACCATCAAATACGACAATCTATTTGAAACTTCCTTCCCATACTCAGCTGGAATTCACCAAGCACCAACAGATGGAAAGGAACACCCTGAATGGCATTTCCATATGCATTTTTACCCACCCCTTTTAAGATCGGCTTCCGTCAAAAAATTCATGGTGGGTTATGAAATGTTAGCAGAATCTCAGCGGGACATTACCCCAGAGAGAAGCGCACAATTATTACGAGAGCAATCTACCATACATTATAAAAAACAACGTATATGAATCAATCATTTTCCACATTAGATTATGTAGTTTTCATCCTTTACGGCCTTCTTATCATAGGAGTAGGTCTTTGGGTTTCCAGGGAGAAAAAAGGTCATAAAAAAGAAGCAGTTGATTACTTCTTGGCAAGTAAATCTTTGCCCTGGTGGGCTATTGGTGCCTCACTTATTGCTTCTAATATTTCGGCAGAACAATTTATTGGTATGTCTGGATCAGGCTTCGCTGTAGGACTGGCCATTTCATCTTATGAATGGATGGCAGCATTAACCTTGATAGTGGTTGCCAAATTTATGCTTCCTATTTTTATTAAAAATGGTATTTATACCATGCCACAATACCTTGAGATGCGATTTGACCATCGAGTGCGCTCCGTAATGGCAACCATTTGGTTATTAATATATGTCTTTGTAAACCTTACCTCTGTGGTGTATTTAGGAGCTTTAGCAATGAAGACCATTATGGGTGTACCTATGCATTATGGAATGATTGGCTTGGCTATCTTCTCTTTGGTATATTCATTATACGGCGGATTAAAGGCGGTAGCGTGGACCGATGTGATTCAAGTTATTTTCTTGATTGCTGGAGGTTTCATCACTTCATACCTTACACTTCAAGCGGTATCGGGAGGAGAAGGGATTTGGGCAGGTCTTACCAAACTATATCAAGAAATCCCAGAACACTTTGATATGATTTTAGAGCCTGGACAGTTAATGATTCCCGATGGAAGTGGTGGAACAAAGGATGCTTATCTTGACTTACCTGGTATTGGTGTATTAGTGGGTGGAATGCTCATAGCGAATTTCTCCTATTGGGGCTTTAATCAGTATATCATTCAACGTGGATTGGCGGCAAAAAGCATTACAGATGCGCAAAACGGGCTATTGTTTGCAGGTTTCCTAAAACTACTTATTCCTTTCCTAGTTGTTGTACCTGGTATCGCTGCATTCCTTATTAATCAAAATCCTGCTGAATACGGAATTGATCCTTCACATATCATCCAAAAGTCAGATGAAGCATATCCTTGGTTATTACACAACTTTATTCCCTCAGGGATAAAAGGGCTGGCTTTCGCAGCTTTAATTGCAGCCATTGTTTCTTCATTATCATCCATGCTGAACTCTACCTCTACCATATTCTGTATGGATATTTACAAAAAGAATATCAATCCAGCCATTTCTGAAACCAAGCTAGTAACCTTAGGACGATTAGTAGCGGTTGTTGCGTTAATCATTGCTACTTCTGTGGCCTACCCATTACTAGGACAATTAGACCAAGCATTCCAATTCATTCAAGAATTTACAGGGTTTGCTACTCCTGGTGTTTGTGTTATTTTCCTTGCTGGTTTGTTTTGGAAACGTGCTACACCAACGGCAGCTCTTGCCACTTCATTACTTACCTTCCCTGTCTCATGGTTATTAAAGGTAACAACGGACGCTCCATTCCTAGATCGTATGGGCTATGTCTTTTTAATTTTAGCCTTGGTAATGATTGCCATTAGTTTACTTACCAAGCCTAAAGAAAAAGGTGCGGGTACTGCAGAAATTGAAAAAGGTATGTTTGCAACAAGCACTATTTTCAATATTGGATCAGTGATAATCTCAGGAATACTATTTGTACTTTATTGGTTTTTCTGGAATACCTAACAGCTGAACTATATCATAAAAAAAAGAGGCAAGTGCCTCTTTTTTTTATCCCTTAATTTATCTATTTAATCTACTCGAATAATTTTAGCGCCAATAGCTCTTAAGCGCTCATCTATATTTTCGTATCCTCTATCTATCTGTTCAATATTATGGATAGTTGATGTGCCCTTAGCGGATAAAGCCGCTATAAGTAATGATATTCCAGCCCTAATATCAGGAGAAGTCATCACAGTAGCCTTTAACTGAGAAGTAAAATTATGCCCAATAACTGTAGCACGATGTGGATCACACAAAATGATTTTCGCCCCCATATCAATTAACTTATCTACAAAAAACAAACGGCTCTCGAACATTTTCTGGTGTACTAACACTTCCCCTTTGGCCTGGGTTGCAACCACAAGAATTATACTTAATAAATCCGGAGTAAATCCTGGCCAAGGAGCATCTGAAATGGTAAGAATCGAACCGTCTATATAGTTTTGAATTTCATACCCATCAGTATGTGCAGGAATGTAGATATCATCCCCTTTACGTTCAAGTGTTATTCCTAACTTTTTAAAGACATTAGGAATTTGACCCAAATGTTCCCAACCAACATTTTTAATAGTCAGCTCGCTTTGAGTCATTGCTGCCAATCCAATCCAACTACCTATTTCTATCATATCCGGAAGCATGGTATGCTCACAACCTCCCAAACTATCTACGCCTTCTATAGTTAGTAAGTTAGAGCCAATACCACTGATTTTTGCACCCATTCTATTAAGCATATTACAAAGCTGCTGCAGATAAGGCTCACAGGCGGCATTATAAATAGTTGTTATTCCCTGGGCCAGCACAGCTGCCATTACAATATTGGCAGTTCCCGTTACAGAAGCTTCATCAAGAAGCATATAAGCACCTTTTAGACGCTTCGCCTCTACTCCATAAAAATACTCCTCTTTGTTATAGCGAAAAGTAGCTCCAAGGTTGATAAATCCTTCGAAGTGAGTATCCAAACGACGACGTCCAATCTTATCGCCACCAGGCTTCGGAATATATCCCTTACCAAAACGAGCCAACAACGGACCTACAATCATAATAGATCCTCTAAGCCCTTTTCCTTCATCCTTAAACTGACTAGATTCTAAATATGAAAGGTTAACTTCATCCGCTTGAAATGTATAGGAACCTTTACCGTTTTTCTTAATTTTTACACCTAGATTACCCAATAGGACGATCAGTTTATTGACATCTACAATATCAGGTATATTATGAATTGTCACTTTTTCGCCCGTTAGTAATACGGCACATAATATTTGTAAGGCTTCATTCTTTGCTCCTTGAGGAGTTATCTCCCCTTTAAGCTGATGGCCTCCTTCTATTTTAAACGTTCCCATGAAAAGTTTTCAGAATTTTTTGTGTATCGCTTTATTTAGATTGCTTCCGTTGGTATTTTTGATGCCCCTTGGATTTCTTTTTATTGGCATTATTTTTATTGTAGTGAGGTTGCTTGTTATTTACGCGCATTAAATCACTGGTCTGGGCTAAATTTTCTTCAAAATTTTCCATCTGAATTCTTCCTCCACTTAACTCAAACAAATGCTGTAAGATAACCTCATCTTCCACGGTATCTTTGTTCCAGGTAAGGAAACTTTTTTTCATATGGTTGGCAATGGTATACTTCAAGGCCGTTTTTAAATCTCCTTCTTCCCAACTATTACACACATCTATCATGCGCTTGATATTGTTCCCATAAAATCGGTATTTAGGGAAATTCTGAGGATAATTTAGTGGATCAGGTCTCGCCTCCAAGGCTTCTCTTGAAGGTTTGGGATAAGGAGAATCAACATCCAATTCAAAATTGGAGATGATAAATAATTGATCCCATAATTTATGTTGAAAATCAGGCACATCTCGTAAGTGAGGATTGAGATTTCCCATAACGGTTATAATGGCTTGCGCCACTTTATTACGTTCTTCGCGATCTTGAATCTGCACAGTATCCTCAATCATCTTCTGAATATGGCGCCCATATTCTGGAATGACCAAGCGTTTACGTTCGGTATTGTATTCTAAATGCTCTACCACAATTGTGTTTTTTTTGTTTTGTGAAGTTGCTATATTGCGTATGCAAAATAGTAAAAAAAAGGTTGCTTCCCTACTTATAACGAAACAATTCCTTCTATGGTACTCACCTCTTTATAGATTTTAATAACTTCATCAGGATTCTTCAGACGAAGATTCACCGAAAAACTTATATAATTCCCAGAGGAAGATTTTTTTGTAGTAATTGCAGCCCCCTTATTATCAAAGACCTTTTGCAATTGTTGAATACGTTCTTCAACATTAGGAATTATGAATTTATACAAATACTCTGATGGCCACAAAGTACTGTTGGTCAACTTTTCTTTTAAACTTGCATAAAATTCTTCCTCGTCTCTGTGATGATTCATATTCTAAAAAAATAGTAATTTTAAAGGTACAAAGATACGGTTTAAGTTTAAATAATTAAGTGCTTACTGCTTCCTGCCTACTCATGGCAAGCTT